>DATMJT010000044.1:0-9274 GCA_035553735.1 Pilimelia sp. | reverse complement strand
CCGCCGGTCCGGTGGGGCCGGGGGGCACGGTGCGGGGCGTGGTGACCCGCCGCGACACCACGACGGCGGTGCCGTAGGCGCAGATCTCCACCCAGGAACTGGTGACCTCACGGTGGTCGAAGCGCATGCCCACCACGGCGTTGGCGCCGCGCCGGAGGGCGTTCTCCGCCATCCGCTCCACGGCCTCCTCGCGCCAACCGGTGAGGATCTCCATCATGCGGGGATTGGTGCCCCCGTGCAGTGACCGGATGCCCTCGGCGAACGGGTTGTGCGTCCGCGCCGTCACCCCGATGACCTCGCCGAGTACGTCGCGGATGTCATAGCCCGGCAACGCGTCTGTCGTCACCACCAACATCTTCTGAGGGTAGGACCGATTTGTCCCTCGCGCACGGAGAGTCACCCAGCTGTGACGGATGCGTCGGATGAGGCGGGCCTCTCCGGGGTTGAGCGCCCCGCACCGGGCGCGGGGCGCCCGGTGCGGGGTTGGCCGTAGCTCGGGTGCCGCGGAGCCCCGGGGCGTCAGACGCCGGTGACGGACTGGATCCAGGTGCGGCCGCTGGCCACGCTGGAGTACCACTGCTGGCTCTGGCCGTCCGCGGTGGAGGCGACGCCGACCTGCTGGCCGTTGTAGAACTGCGGGCCGCCGGAGTCACCCTTCCAGGCGTTGCCGGTGATCCGGGTGCTGGCGATCGCCGGGCCGCCGTACGCGTCCCGGGCGCTGGTCGAGGTGACCCGCACCTGCGCGGTCTTGAGCTGCGGCGAGGGCTGGCAGCCGCTGTAGCAGGTCATGCCCCATCCGTAGATCGAGTTCGTCGACCCCACGGGCGGGTTGGTGCTGGCCAGGGTCACGTACGACGCGCTGACCGGCGTGGACAGCCGCAGCACCGCGAGGTCGCCGCGGGTGGAGTACGTGCTCACGCTGGCCGTCTGCCCGCCGGAGCTGCGGTACACGCTGCCCACCCGTACCGACATGCCGCTGCCCGTGCAGTGCGCGGCGGTCAGCACCCACTGCGACGAGATGATGGTCCCCGAGCAGGTGAACTGTCCATTGCGGTGCACGGCGGCGATCCATGGCGCGGAGGACACCGTCGACCCGCCGATGATGTAGCTGGGCTCGGTGGTGACCGGCGCGGCGGAGGCCGCGCTGGTGGGCGCGAGCAGGGCGCCGAGGGCGACGGTGCCGATTACCGCGGTGAGGAACCGTTTGCGCATGCTGACTCCCTTGGGATGGATGCCACACGGGTTTTCCGGGCGGGGTGGTGGCCGCACGCGGGTAGGGTGGTCCCGCCGTACGGCGTCGTGTACTCAACGATCGACATCGATGAGTAACCGGATAGCGCCATAGGTTAGGCCGTTCGGTCGATATCTACAAGGGTCAATCCAGTCGGTCCACAGTGGTGGCGGCGGCCGGATGCGCCGGTACCGGAGGGGGAGCGTGGAGCACCTGTTGGTGGCGGCGACCGCGTTTGCGCTGGTGGCGCCGGTGGAGCTGCCGGACAAGACCTTCGTGGCGACCCTCGTGCTCAGCACGCGCTACCCGGCGCTGCCGGTCTGGGTGGGCGTCGTCGCGGCGTTCGGCGTGCAGTGCGCCGTCGCCGCGGCGGCGGGCGGGCTGCTCGGCCGGCTACCGGCGCGGCCGGTGGCCCTCGTCGCCGCGGCCCTGTTCGCGGTCGGCGCGGTGCTGCTGGCCCGGGGCGCGGCCTGCGCCGACGCCGCGGGCGCCGACCAGCAGCGCGCCTACGCCGAGCGGATCGGTGCCGGCCGGCGGGGGTGGCGCGCCGCCGCGGCGAGCTTTGCGCTGCTGTTCACCGCCGAGTGGGGCGATCTCTCCCAGCTCCTCGTGGCCGGGCTGGTGGCCAGCGGTCGGCCCGTGGTCCCGGTGTTCCTCGGCTCCTGGGCGGCGCTGGCGGCGGTCTCCGGCCTGGCGGTGCTGCTGGGCCGGTGGCTGCTGCGCCGCATCCGGCTGGCCGTGGTCCGGTGGATCGCCGCCGGGGTGTGCGCGACCCTCGCCGTGGTCACCGCGGTCTCGGCGTGGTGAGCGGCTCGGCCGAGGCCCAGCTGGTCGGCCGAGGCCCAGCTGGCGGGCCAGGGCGAACGGGCCCGCCGGGCCGGAATACTGGTTCGCCGGGTAGGCTGGTCGGGCTCCACAGAATGTGAAACCCGCACATAAGCAGGACTGAGTCAGGAGTGCCGGAGTGGCTCGCGTGGTGGTGGACGTCATGCTCAAACCCGAGATCCTCGACCCCCAGGGTCAGGCGGTGGCCAACGCGCTGCCCCGGCTGGGCGTCGCGGACGTCGCGTCCGTGCGCATCGGCCGGCGCGTCGAGATCGAGTTCTCGGGGGAGCCGGATCTGGACCGGGCCCGCGAGATCGCCGACAAGCTGCTCGCCAACCCGGTGATCGAGGACTTCGCGGTGCGGCTCCACGAGGACGAGGACGTGCCCGCGTGACCGCCCGGATCGGTGTGGTCACGTTCCCCGGCTCGCTGGACGACGGGGACGCCGCCCGGGCGGCGCGGCTGGCCGGCGCGGAGGCCGTCCGGCTCTGGCACGCCGACCCGGACCTGCACGGCGTCGACGCGGTGGTGCTGCCCGGCGGCTTCTCGTACGGCGACTACCTGCGCTGCGGGGCGATCGCCCGGTTCGCCCCGGTGATGGAGACGATCGCCGACGCCGCCCGCGGCGGGCTGCCGGTGCTCGGCATCTGCAACGGGTTCCAGATCCTGTGCGAGGCGCACCTGCTGCCCGGCGCGCTGACCCGCAACCAGCACCTGCACTTCCGCAACCGCGACCAGGTACTGCGGGTGGAGTCGGCGGCCACGGCCTGGACCGGCTCCTTCGCCCCGGGTCAGGAGATCCTGGTGCCGGTGAAGAACGGCGAGGGCTGCTACGTCGCCGACGAGCGCACGCTGGACGAGCTGGCGGCCACCGGGCGGGTGGTGGCGCGCTACCTGCAGGGCAACCCCAACGGATCGCTGCGGGACATCGCCGCGATCAGCAACGAGGCCGGCAACGTGGTCGGCATCATGCCGCACCCCGAGCACGCGGTCGAGGCACTGACCGGTCCGTCCCTGGACGGTCTGGGCTTCTTCACCTCCCTCATGAAGCACCTGGCCGGAGTCACCGTATGACCACACAGCCCGACGAGAAGACCGTCGAGCCGGCGGCCGGCGCCCCGGCGGCGCCCGGACCGGTCCCCGCGGGGGAGACCGGAGCCGCCGAGCCGGGCACCGTCCACGTCGGCGCCGGCAACACCGGCCCGGCCGCGGGCGCGGCCGAGGCGGCCGCGGGCAACGCCGGACCGGCCCGCCCCGACAGCGGCCAGCCGGCCGCGCCGCGGCGCCCCGGTGCCGCGGAGTCCCCGACCGTCGTGCCACCGGCCGCCGCCGCCGCGGCCGTCGACGTCGGCGGCCCGGACACGGTCACCCGGGCGGCCGCCACCCCCGGCGAGCTGCAGCCCTACGCCGAGCTGGGCCTGCGCGACGACGAGTACGACCGGATCCGGCAGATCCTCGGCCGGCGGCCCACCCAGGCCGAGCTGGCGATGTACTCGATCATGTGGAGCGAGCACTGCTCCTACAAGTCCAGCAAGGTCCACCTGCGGCAGTTCGCGGAGAAGGCGCCGCCCAGCGAGCGGATGCTCGCCGGCATCGGCGAGAACGCGGGCGTCATCCGGGTCTCCGACGAGCTGGCGGTGACCTTCAAGGTCGAGTCGCACAACCACCCCAGCTTCGTCGAGCCGTACCAGGGCGCCGCCACCGGCGTCGGCGGCATCGTGCGCGACATCCTGGCGATGGGCGCCCGACCCGTGGCGGTGATGGACCCGCTGCGCTTCGGCGCCGCCGACCACCCGGACACCGCCCGGGTGCTGCCCGGCGTGGTGGCCGGCATCGGCGGCTACGGCAACTGCCTCGGGCTGCCCAACATCGGCGGCGAGGTCGTCTTCGACCCCTGCTACCAGGGAAACCCGCTGGTCAACGCGCTGTGTGTGGGGGTGCTCCCGGCCGACCGCCTGCAGAACAAGGCGGCCGCGGGCGTCGGCAACGTCGTCGTGCTGATGGGCGCCAAGACCGGGCGGGACGGCATCGGCGGGGTGTCGGTGCTGGCCAGCGCCACCTTCGACGAGGGCAGCGAGAAGCGCCGCCCGTCGGTGCAGGTCGGCGACCCGTTCACCGAGAAGCTGCTGATCGAGGCGTGCCTGGAGCTGTACGACGCCCGACTGGTGGTCGGCATCCAGGACCTCGGCGGCGCGGGCCTGACCTGTGCGCTGACCGAGACGGCCGCGGCGGCCGGCACCGGGATGCACGTCGTGCTGGACCGGGTGCCGCTGCGCGAGGCGTCCATGGAGCCGCACGAGATCCTGGCCAGCGAGTCCCAGGAGCGGATGCTGCTGATCGTGGCGCCGGAGAGCCTGGGCGCGGTGCTGGGCATCGCCGAGAAGTGGGGCGTGCTGGCCACCCCGATCGGCGAGGTCACCGCCGGCGGCCCGGACGGCGCGCCCGGCCGCCTGGTGGTGACCTGGCGTGGCGACGTGGTGGTCGACGTGCCGCCCGGCTCGCTCGCCGACGACGGCCCGGTCTACGCCCGGCCGATGCGTGAGCCGGCCGACCTCATCCTGCTCCAGGCGGACCGCGCCGAGACCCTGCCGCGGCCCGCCACGCCGGAGGCGCTGCGCGAGACGCTGCTGCGGATGGTGGCCTCGCCCAACCTGTGCGACCGGACCTGGGTCACCGAGCAGTACGACCGCTACGTGCTGGGCAACACGGTGCTGGCCCAGCCCGAGGACGCCGGCGTGGTGCGCATCGACGAGCGGACCGGGCTGGGCGTGGCGCTCTCGGTGGACGGCAACGGCCGGTACGCCCGGCTGGACCCGTACGCGGGCGCCAAGCTCGCCCTGGCGGAGGCGTACCGCAACGTGGCGGTGACCGGCGCCGAGCCGATCGCGGTGACCGACTGCCTCAACTTCGGCTCGCCGGAGGACCCGGCGGTGATGTGGCAGTTCGCGGAGGCGGTCCGCGGCCTGGCGGACGGCTGCGCGGAGCTGGGCATCCCGGTCACCGGCGGCAACGTCAGCTTCTACAACCAGACCGGCGCCGCCGCCATCCACCCCACGCCGGTGGTCGGGGTGCTGGGCCTGCTGGAGGACGTCGCCCAGCGGGTGCCGATGGGCTTCCGACAGGACAACGACGTGATCATCCTGCTCGGGGTCACGCAGGCCGAGCTGTCGGGCTCGGAGTGGGCCTGGGTCATGCACGGTCACCTGGGCGGCACGCCGCCGCAGGTGGACCTGGCCCGGGAGCGCACGCTCGGCACGGTGATCGCCGAGGCGGCCCGGGTGGGCCACCTCACCGCGGCGCACGACCTCTCCGACGGCGGCCTGGCCCAGGCGCTGGTCGAGTCGTGCCTGCGGTACGGCTACGGCGCCAGGATCGGCCTGCCCGAGGGCGCCGACGCGTTCCTCTACCTGTTCTCCGAGTCCGCCGGCCGGGCCGTGGTGTCGGTGCCGTTGGGCCAGGAGAAGGCGTTCACGGCGCTGTGCGACGAGCACGGGCTGCCGTGGCTGGCCATCGGTGTGGTCGACTCGACCGGTCAGGCGCTGGAGGTCCGTGGTCAGTTCACGGTCGGCTTGGACGAGCTGCGGGAGGCGCACACCGGCACCCTGCCCGCCCTGTTCGCCGGGGCGGCCGCGACAGTCGCCGGGGACGCGGCGCAGCCGGCGGCGGACCCGCGGGACGCGTCGGCGTAGCGCCGCCCGCTCCCGTTCGCCCGACGGCCCGCGCCCGTTCGGGTTCGGCCCGCGCCCGTTCGTTCGCCCGGCGCGGCCCGCGCCGGGCGGAGCCCGGTGCGATCAGCAGGCCCGGGCCCGCGTCTGGTGGTGGGCGACCCGCGCCGCCCGGCGTGCGCACGCGTCACGCTCCTGAGCCGCCGTGAGGTCGAGGGCGTACCGGTACGCCTGGACGGTCGGCGCCCCAGCCGCGCGTCGGCCGACCCCGGCCCGCCCACCGGCCGCGGTGGGCGTCAGTCGTCGAGCCAGTCCAGGGAGCGGCGCTCGGCACCCCGGCCGCCCGGCGGCGGACCGCCGTGCCGGCCGCGGCCGGGCTCGTCGTAGGGCTCACCGGCGCCGTAGCCGCTCCGGGCGTCGTAGCCCCCGGCCGACCCGTAACCGGGCTGGTCGTAGTCGGCGCGACCGTAGCCGCCGGGCGGCGGGTACCCGCCGGACGGTTCCCGGCCGCCCCGCGGGTCGTACGGCGCGTCGTCGGCGGGGTAGCCTCCGGCTCCCGCGCCGTAGCCGCGCTGGCCGTACGCCTCCGGGCCGCCGTAGCCGTGGGTCCGGTAGTCGCCCCCGTCCGGCGGATAGCCGCCCCCGCCGGGGTAGCCCGCGTCGCCCGGGTAGCCGCCGGCGTTCGGGGCGGCCTCCGCGGCGCCGCCGAAGCGGCCGGTGGGTTCGTCGTACCGGCCAACGTGCCCGGGGTCGCGGCCGGCGTAGCCCTCGCCGTACCCGGCGCCGGGTCCGCCGCGCGGATCGAAGCCGGGGCCGCCCGGGCCGCCGTACGGTGTACCCGCGGCGGGCGCGCCGCCGTAGGGTGCGCCGGAGGCCGGGGCGCCGCCGTAGGGTGCGCCCGACGCCGGGGTGGCGCCGTAGGGTGCGCCGGAGGACGGGGCGCCGTAGGCGCGGGTGCTGTCGTCGTGGCCGCCCGACCACCCGCGCGGGGCCGGCGCGGGGCCGACCCCGTACGGGTCGGCGTACTCGTCGCGCACCGGGGCGTGCAGCATCGTGGGCGCGTCGGCCAGGTCCGGCCGGGCCACCATCGTCGGGTCCGCGCCGGGGTCGACGCGGCTGACGAGCCGGGTCTCCTCGGCGGCCAGCGCCGCGCCCGCCGGGGCCGCCGCCCGCCCGCGCGTGGGTTCGACCGGTTCGTCCTCGGCGCCGTCGTCCCGGCGTCGCATCAGGACCAGCACGATGGTCCCGACGCCAAGGGCCACGAGCAGGCCACCGAGGATGATCAGCAGCCACGAGGTGGTGCCGGTCTCGTTGGTCGGTACGGTCTGCGGCGCCGCCGCGGTCGCCGGCGACTCCTCCTCGCCGGCGGTGGCCGTGGGCTCCGGCGTGGGTTCGGGCGTCGGCTCCGCGGACGGGCTGGCCGAGGGGCTGGCCACCGTGGCCAGTCCGATCCGGACCCCGGTGCGGCTCTGCCCGGCGGCCACCTCGTAGCTCTTCTGGGCGCTGGAGAATCCGGACTTGCCCACCGCGATCGTCAGGCGCCCGGGCGCGATCGGCCGCTCCTGGGTGGAGCGGAACTCCCACCGCCCGTCGCTGCGGGTCTCCGTGTCGAAGCGCTGCCCCTTGGCGTCGCGCATGGCGACCGTGGCGTCGTCCACGGGCTCCCCGGTGGCGAGGTCGTACACCTGGCCGGAGATGGCCCGGATCGCCGGGGCCTCGTCGGGCCCGCGCACGGTCACGGTCTGCTCCGCGCTGGCGGTGTCGCCCGGCTCCAGCGGGTTGGTGCTCGCGACGCTGACGCGCACCGGCACCGGACGGGTCTGGTTCGCCGGCACGGCGCCCGCGACGAGCACGGCGTTGAACGTGGCGGGTCCGTCCTCGGGCCGGATGGTCCGGGTGAGGCTGCAGTCGCCCTGACAGCTCAGTCCCTCGCCCACCTCGACCCGGATCCGGAACGGGGTGGGGTTGCTGTTCTTGTTCGCGACGGTGAACTGGAAGTTGGCCCGCTCGCCGGAGCGCAGCGTGTCGGGGGAGAGGTTGGTGATCTGGACCTCAGGGGCGTCGGCCAGCGCCGGTCCGGTCCACCCCAGTAGGCTGGCCATCAGGGCGGTCGCGACCACGCCGGCCCGCAGACCTGCCTGCAGACCCGCCGGCAGGCGGGCCCCGGAGCGGGCCGCTGCGGGTCGAAAGGCCCGGTGCGCTTGGGCCCGGTCCTGGGGGTGCGTCGCCTGTCGGTGCGTCGTCACGTTCACCGCCTTCCGGGCCGCCGCTCATGCGTGAGTGCACCGTCGGCAACTATGCCCTGTCGCGGGGCGCGAGCGCGACCCAGGGGGCGACGGGGATCGCCAGGTCGTGCGTCGTATCGTCCCGACGTGTCCCCTGCGCACAGTAAATCCGCGGCGCTGGCGGCGGCGCTGGCCGCACTGGACGCCGGTACGCCGCCGGAGCCGGCCGACCTCCGCGACGCCGTCCGCCTCCTGCTCGCCGACCTGGCCCGGCGGTTCCCGGGGCGCTCGGTCGAGGTGCGGGTCCCACCATACGGGGCGGTGCAGTGCGGTTCGGGTCCGCGCCACACCCGGGGGACACCCCCCAATGTGGTGGAAATGGACCCGGCCACCTGGCTGCGGCTGGCCACCGGCCGGCTGTCCTGGGAGCTGGCCCGGGCCCAGGGACGGGTCGTCGCCAGCGGGCCCCGGGCGGACATCTCCGCATTCCTGCCGGGGTGAGCCGCCGGGCGGTCCGCCCGGCGTGCGCCGGCCCCGGTCGGGGGCGCGGCGAACCATGGGCGGGGCGGCTGACACGTGGGTCGGGCGGGTACCGCGGACGCGCCGCACCGCCTGCCCGCGTGACAGCGACGGGCACCGCGTCGACGGACGGGCGCCGCGCCGCGGTACCGGGTCGCTCCGCGGCGCATCGATGAAGTGGCTTTCTGTCAGCTCCTCCGGCCTCGCGTACACTGGTCCGGTCAGCGGCACAGTGCCGTGGCGGCACCGCGCGGAGCGATTCCGCGGCGCCGCGCACAGCGGCACCGCGCGGAGCGGCTCCGGCGGCGCCGCGCAGCGCCCTGGCGGCGCGGCGCCGAGCACGGCGGCACCGTGCGGTTGAGCAGCAGACCCGGTTCCCATCGCACGACCAGCACGAGGAGCGTCAGGTGCCCCGAGGCGACGGCCGGTTGACCCACGACCTCGACCCCCAACGGCCCGGCCCGCAGGACGCCTGCGGGGTCTTCGGCGTGTGGGCCCCCGGTGAGGAGGTCGCCAAGCTCACCTACTTCGGCCTCTACGCGCTGCAGCACCGCGGCCAGGAGGCGGCGGGCATCGCGGTCAGCGACGGCTCCGGCGTGGTGGTCTACAAGGACCTCGGCCTGGTGGCCCAGGTCTTCGACGAGCCCACCCTGGCCAGCCTGCGCGGGCACCTGGCGATCGGGCACACCCGCTACTCGACCACCGGCGGGTCGACCTGGGAGAACGCCCAGCCCACCATCAGGGCCACGTCGGCCGGCACCACGATCGCGCTGGCCCACAACGGCAACCTGGTCAACACCGCCCAGCTC
>DATMJT010000043.1:0-8525 GCA_035553735.1 Pilimelia sp. | reverse complement strand
GTGCGGCGGCGGCCGGGCGGGCCGACCGGCGCACCGGATCCGAGACCGCCCCGCGCCCGGCGGCGGCGCGCGGCACCGCCACCCAGGCCGCCCGGTGACCCGCCCGGACGCCGGCGCCGGGCCGGACGGGGGCGCCGGGCGCGAGGCCGTCGCTGACCCGCCGGCCGACGCCGACGACGCGTCCGGCTACCGGGTGCGTGCGACCAGGGAGCACTTCGCCGGCCGGGTGTTCACGGTGGTCACCGACGAGGTCGAGATGCCCGGCGGCGGCGTCGCCGACCGCGACTACGTCCGGCACGTCGGCGCCGTCGGGGTGCTCGCCCTCGACGAGCAGGGCCGGGTGGTCCTGGTGCGGCAGTACCGGCACCCGCTGCGCCGCCGGCTGTGGGAGCTGCCCGCCGGGCTGGTGGACGTGGCGGGGGAGGACCCGGCCGCCACGGCCGCCCGGGAACTCGCCGAGGAGGCCGACCTGACCGCCGCGCGCCTGGATCCGCTGGTGGACCTGCACCCGTCGCCCGGCTACTCGGACGAGTTCATCAGGATCTTCGTGGCCCGCGACCTGTCCGCGGTCCCGCCCGAGCACCGGCACACCCGCCACCAGGAGGAGGCGGAGCTGGAGGTCCGCCGCGTGCCGCTGCCCGACGCCGTGCGCATGGTGCTCACCGGGGAGATCACCAACGCGGCGGCGGTGGCCGGCGTGCTGGCGGCCGGCTACCTCGACCGGGCCTGAGCCCGCGCGGCCGCGGCGCGCCGCGCAGGCCCTGGTCACCGCGTGTGTGATAGTCCCGTACTGTCCGCTCGCGACAGCGGGTGCCCGCGCGTCAACCGCTACAGTTCGTCAACCCTCCTCGGCATCACCTTCCATCGTGTTGCCCGGCGGGGCGCCGTGCCGGCTCTACACTTCCGCGGGCGGGGATGGGCGTTTCCGCCGGTGGCGACGGTGCCATCGGGCGCCGCGCCGCGAACGAAGAGGGGTCGCAACGTGAAGGTCGGTGTTCCTCGCGAGGTCAAGAACCACGAGTACCGCGTCGCGATCACCCCGGCGGGCGTGCACGAGCTGGCACGCCACGGCCACGAGGTGGTCGTCGAGGCCGGCGCCGGCCTGGGCTCCTCGATCACCGACGCGGAGTACGTGGCCGCCGGGGCCACCATCCTGCCCGGCGCCGACGCCGTGTGGGGCGAGGCGGAGCTGGTGCTCAAGGTCAAGGAGCCGATCGCCGAGGAGTACCACCGGATGCGGCCCGGGCAGGTGCTCTTCACCTACCTGCACCTGGCGGCCTCCAAGGAGTGCACCGACGCGTTGCTGGAGCGCCGGGTCACCGGCATCGCGTACGAGACCGTGGAGAACCCCGACGGCAGCCTGCCGCTGCTGGCTCCGATGTCCGAGGTGGCCGGTCGGCTGGCGGCGCAGGTGGGGGCGTACCACCTGATGCGCCCGGCCGGCGGCCGCGGCGCCCTGATCGGTGGCGTGCCGGGCGTGCACGCGGCCCGCACCGTGGTCATCGGCGGCGGCGTGTCCGGGCTCAACGCGGCCGCCATCGCGCTGGGCCTGCAGTCCGAGGTGACCCTGCTGGACAAGAACATCAACCGGCTGCGGCAGGTGGACGCGATCTACCGGGGGCACCTGCGCACGGTGGCCTCCAACGCGTACGAGATCGAGAAGGCGGTGCTGGACGCGGACCTGGTGATCGGCGCGGTGCTGGTGCCCGGCGCCAAGGCGCCGAAGCTGGTCTCCAACGAGCTGGTCTCCCGGATGAAGCCGGGCAGCGTGCTGGTGGACATCTCCATCGACCAGGGCGGCTGCTTCGAGGACTCCCGCCCCACCACGCACGCCGAGCCCACGTACCGGGTGCACGACTCGGTGTTCTACTGCGTGGCCAACATGCCGGGCGCGGTGCCGCACACCAGCACCTACGCGCTCACCAACGTCACCCTGCCCTACGCGGTCGAGCTGGCCAACCACGGCTGGCGCGAGGCGCTGCGCCGGGACAAGCCGCTGGCCCTGGGCCTGAACACCCACGACGGCCACGTCACCTACGGTTCCGTCGCCGAGGCGCACGGCCTGCCGAGCGTGAAGCTGGACGAGGTCCTGGCCTGACCGCCCGCCCAGGCGCCGACGCGGGTGCGGGCCCGGCGCCCGCACCCGCACTGGCCCGAGCCGTCCGCGGCTACCTCGACCACCTGACCGTCGAGCGGGCCCTGGCCGCGAACACCCTGGTGTCCTACCGGCGGGACCTGCGCCGCTACCTGGCGCACCTGGCCGACGCCGGGGTGCGCGAGCTGGGCGAGGTCACCGAGGCGCGCCTGGCGGAGTACGTCGGCCGGCTGCGCACCGGTGACGCCGACCATCCGCCGCTGTCGGCGGCGTCCGCGGCCCGGGCGGTCAGCGCCGTCCGCGGGCTGCACCGCTTCGCCGTGCGGGAGGGACTGGTCGACGACGATCCCAGCCGGGACGTGCGGCCGCCGTCCCCGCCCCGCCGGCTGCCCAAGGCGCTGGACGTCGCCGAGGTGGACCGGCTGCTCGCCGCCGCCGGTCCCGGCCACGAGCCGCGCGCGCTGCGCGACCGGGCGCTGCTGGAGTTCCTGTACGGCACCGGGGCGCGCATCTCCGAGGCGGTGGGCGCCGCCGTGGACGACGTCGACCTGACCGACGCGACGGCGGTGCTGCGCGGCAAGGGCGGACGCACCCGGCTGGTGCCGCTGGGCGGCTACGCCGTGGCGGCGCTCCGGTCCTACCTGGTCCGGGGCCGACCCGCGCTGGCCGCGTCCGCCGCCCGGCCCGGCCCCGCCGTGTTCCTCAACAGCCGGGGCGGCCGGCTGACCCGGCAGAGCGCCTGGGCGATCCTGCGCGACGCCGCCCGCCGGGCGGGGCTGCCCGTGGACGGCGCGCGCGGGGTGTCGCCGCACACCCTGCGGCACTCCTTCGCCACCCACCTGCTCGACGGCGGCGCCGACATCCGGGTGGTGCAGGAGCTGCTCGGGCACGCCTCGGTGACCACCACCCAGGTCTACACGCTGGTGACCGTCGAGCGGCTGCGCGAGGTCTACGCGGTGAGCCATCCGCGGGCGCGCGGCTGAGCCGGTGCGCCCGCTGGAAGGTCGACACGCCGGGGCGGGGCCGTGGTGACCAGGGCCGGATGGCGTACAGTCGGCCGCATCGGCGCGAAATCGGTGAGGCCGTTGAGCCGGTTCGCAGCGGGGCGCCACGCCAGGCACGGTCGGCTCTTGCCGAGCAGTCGTGGGGAAGGGCGTAGAGGATGACAGGCAACGACGGGCGGGCCGAGGACTGGGTCTCGGCCCTGCGGACCGATCATGCCTCCCTCGACATCGGCGCCGAGCTGGGTCCGGCGGACCCCTCGGCGTACACGATGCGCCGGCCGATTCCCGAGCCGATGCCCGCCGACCAGCACGGCCCCGCCCGGATCATCGCGATGGCCAACCAGAAGGGCGGCGTCGGCAAGACCACCACCACCATCAACCTCGGCGCGGCGCTGGCCGAGTACGGCCGCCGGGTCCTGGTGGTGGACTTCGACCCGCAGGGCGCCCTGTCCGTCGGCCTCGGGGTGAACCCGCACAACCTCGACCTGTCGGTGTACAACCTGCTCATGCAGGAGGACGTCTCGGTGGACGACGTCCTCATCAAGACCGACGTCGCGGGCCTGCACCTGCTGCCGGCCAACATCGACCTGTCCGCGGCCGAGATCCAGCTGGTCAACGAGGTGGCCCGGGAGATGGCGCTGGCCCGGGTGCTGCGCGGGGTGCGCCGGGAGTACGACTTCGTCCTCATCGACTGCCAGCCGTCGCTGGGGCTGCTCGCGCTCAACGCCCTCACCGTGGCCAACGGCGTGCTCATCCCGCTGGAGTGCGAGTTCTTCAGCCTGCGCGGCGTGGCGCTGCTGCTGGACACCATCGACAAGGTCCGGGAGCGGCTGAACTTCGACCTGGAGCTCGAGGGCATCCTGGCCACCATGTACGACAGCCGCACCACGCACTGCCGGCAGGTGCTGCAGCGGGTGGTCGAGGCGTTCGGCGACAAGGTGTACCAGACGGTCATCACCAAGACCGTGAAGTTCCCGGAGTCCACCGTGGCCGGCGCGCCGATCACCACGCTGGATCCGGCCTCCTCGGGCGCCCGCAACTACCGCCAGCTCGCCCGCGAGGTGATCGCAGCCCAGGTCGAGCGCCGGTAGCGCGTTGCTCTTCGCCATCGGTCAACCGGCCGCGCTCGCCGGGCTGCTCATCGCGTTCCCGCTCGCGGTGGCGCTGCGCGCCGTCGCCGGCCGGCTCGCCGCCCGCGCCTGCGGGGCGGTGCCCGCCGGCGCGCCGGTGCGCCCCGACCTGCGCCGGGATCTCGACCCGTTCGGGGCGGTCGCGGCCGTTCTCGGCGGCACCGGCTGGGGCCGCGCCGCCGACCCGGAGGAGCTGCCCCGCCGGCTGAGCCGGCGCCGGCGGGCCGCCGTCGTGGCGGCCGGGCCGGTGGCCGTGCTGGTGGCGGGCCTGGCCGCGTTGGCCGGGTACCGGGCGGTCTCGCCCCGCGCCCCGGTGCTGCTGCGCCTGGACCACCCGTCCGAGGTGCTGCGCGGGGTGGTGGGCCCGGCTGCGGACCAGGTGTCGGTGTCGGTCGCCGCCGGGCTGGTCTGCTTCGCGGTGGTCGCGCTGCTGCCGCTGCCGCCGCTGGACGGCTTCGCGCTGCTGTGGCTGGCGCTGCGCCGGCCCGGCCCGGCCGCGTACCGGGTCCGCCACTGGCTGGCCGAGAACAACATCGGGGTGGCGTTGCTGCTGCTGCTCCTGCTCGTGCCGCTGCGCCGCCCGGTGCTGCACCAGGTCCTGGACCTGCTGGCCACGCCGCTGCTGCGGGTGTGGGCATGACGCTGGCCGCGCACCCGGTCGGCTACCGTCGTGCGGTGACCGACCCGCCCCCCACCGACCCGGCACCGGACCCGGCACCGGATCCCGCCGCGGGCCCGGCACCGGATCCCGCCGCGGGCCCGGCGCCGGATCCCGCCGCGGGCCCGGCACCGGATCCGGCCCCGGCCCCGGCGCCGGACCCGGGGCCTCCGGCGGCCGGATTCACGGTTCGGCTGGCGAACTTCACCGGCCCGTTCGACCTGCTGCTCCAGCTCATCGGCAAGCACAAGCTGGACGTCACGGAGGTGGCGCTGCACCGGGTCACCGACGAGTTCATCGCCTACATCCGCGCGATGGGCGACGACTGGGACCTGGACGAGGCCAGCGAGTTCCTGGTGGTGGCCGCCACCCTGCTGGACCTCAAGGCCGCCCGGCTGCTGCCGGCCGCGCAGGTCGAGGACGAGGAGGACCTGGCGCTGCTGGAGGCGCGCGACCTGCTCTTCGCCCGGCTGCTGCAGTACAAGGCGTTCAAGGAGGCCGCGGCGCACCTGGCCGCGCTGGAGGCCGTCGGAGCCCGCCGCTGGCCGCGCGCCGTGGGCCTGGAGCCGCGGTACGCCCAGGCCCTTCCCGAGCTGGTGCTGGGCATCGGCCCGCAACGGCTGGCGGCGCTGGCCGGTCGGGCGATGACGCCGCGCCCCACCCCGGTGGTCTCGATCGAGCACGTGCACCAGGTGCGGGTCAGCGTCCGCGAGCACGCCGCCGTGCTGCGGGATCGGCTCATGCGGCTCGGTACGGCGAGCTTCCGTACCCTGTGCGTGGACTGTCAGAACACCCTCGAGGTGGTCGCCCGCTTCCTGGCGCTGCTGGAGCTGTACCGGGAGGGCCTGGTCAGCTTCGCGCAGCTGGAGGCGCTGGGCGAGCTGACCGTACGGTGGACGGGCGGGGACGCCGCCGTGGAGCTGAACATCGACGAGTACGCCGGGTCGCCCCCGGAGCCCGCCGACGGCGCCGCCACGCGGGCCCCGGCCGCAGAGGGCGGCGGAGAGGAGCCGCAGTGACCAGCGGGCAGCGGCCGGAGTCGCTGGCGGACCAGGCCGCCGCGTGGGTGCCGCCGTGGGAGCGCCCGCCGGGGACGCAGCAGCCGGAGAGCGACACGCCCCCGCCGGTCCCGGCGGGCCAGGAGCCGGCTGCCGTACCCGGGTGGGACGAGCGGGTTGCGCCCGGCGACGGCGGGGTGACCAGCGGGGACGCGCCGGCGCGGGTGGCCGAGCCGGCGGTCGCACCCGACGTCGCGCCCGCCGCCAAACCGCGCACCGGTCCGGCGGACCCGGCCGGCGACGCGGATCCGGCCGGCGACGCGGACTCCGAGCCGCCGGCACCCGACCCCGTCGCCGAGCCGGAGTCGGCGGCGGCATCCGACCCCGCACCGCGGTCCGCTCCGGTGGGCTCCGCCGGGCCAGCCGGGCCAGCCGGGCCCGCCGAGCCCGCCGGGCCAGCCGGGCCCGCCGGGCCCGCCGGGCCCGCCGCGTCGGCCGATCCGGCCGCGCCGCTGGACGACGCCGAGCTGCGGGCGGCGCTGGAGGCCGTCCTCATGGTCGTCGACGAGCCGGTCAGCGACGCGACGCTGGCGCAGGTGCTGGGGCAGCCCACCGAGCGGATCAGCGCCGCGCTGGCCGTCCTCTCGGCGGGCTACACGGCCGCCGGCCACGGCTTCGACCTGCGCCGCGCCGCCGGGGGCTGGCGCTTCTACACCCGGGCCGAGTACGCCCCGTACGTCGAGCGGTTCGTCCTGGACGGCCAGCAGGTGCGGCTGACCCAGGCCGCGCTGGAGACGCTGGCCGTCGTGGCGTACAAGCAGCCGGTGACCCGGTCGCGGATCTCGGCCATCCGGGGCGTCAACTGCGACGGCGTCATCCGGACGCTGACCACCCGCGGCCTCATCCAGGAGTGCGGCACCGAACCCGACAGCGGTGCCTACCTGTACCGGACGACGCCGCTGTTCCTGGAGAAGCTCGGGCTCGACTCGCTCGCCGAGCTGCCCTCCCTGGCCCCGTTCCTGCCCGACGACCTGGAGGAGATCGCCGATGCCCAGCGCTGAGGCCCGGGAGGCCGACCGCCGGGAGGCCGAGGGGGTCCGTCTGCAGAAGGTGCTCGCCGCGGCCGGCGTCGGCTCCCGCCGGGCCTGCGAGGAGCTGATCGCCGCCCGACGGGTCACCGTGGACGGCCGACC
This sequence comes from Pilimelia sp., assembly GCA_035553735.1. Classification (GTDB taxonomy): domain Bacteria; phylum Actinomycetota; class Actinomycetes; order Mycobacteriales; family Micromonosporaceae; genus DATMJT01. Next base: position 1,447 of record DATMJT010000043.1, on the reverse strand, counting down.
GGCCCGGCTGGGCGACCGGGTGGATCCGGCGACCGCCGAGATCCACGTCAACGGGGAGCGGGTGGTCACCGACACCCGGCTGGTGTACCTGGCGATGAACAAGCCGCGCGGCGTGGTCGCCACGATGGCCGACGAGCGCGGCCGGGCCGCGCTCGCGGACTACCTGGGCAATCTGGAGCAGCGGGTGTACCACGTCGGCCGGCTCGACGCCGACAGCGAGGGCCTGCTGCTGCTGACCAACGACGGCGCGCTCGCGCACCGGCTGATGCACCCCTCGTACGGCGTGCCGAAGACCTACCTGTGCGAGGTGCCCGGCCCCGTGCCGAGGAACCTGGGCCGCCGGCTGCGCGAGGGCGTGGAGTTGCCGGACGGGCCCGTCCGGGCCGACGCGTTCCGCCTCGTCGACGCGGTGGGGCGTACCGCGCTGGTCGAGGTGGTGCTGCACGAGGGGCGCAAGCACATCGTGCGGCGGCTGCTCGCCGAGGTGGGGCACCCGGTGGGCCGCCTGGTGCGGACTGCGATCGGCCCGATCCGGCTGGGGGACCTGAAGGCGGGGCGCACCCGGCGGCTGACCAATGCCGAGGTCGCGGCCCTGTTCAAGGCGGTCGGCGGCTGACCGGCCCGGCCTGCGTACCCCGCGCGGTGGCGACCGGCCGCGGGGCGGGCATGATGGTGGGAGCGTGCGGTACGCCGCCGGCGGCGGACCAGACCGGGCCGGCGGGCGAGGGCGAGGAGGATCGGTGGGGCAGTTCGCTGCGGCACGGCGGTGCGTGGTGGCCGTCGACGGCCCGTCCGGGTCCGGCAAGTCGACGGTGTCCCGGCGGCTGGCCGTGGCTTTGGACGCGCGCTACCTCGACACCGGTGCCATGTACCGGGCGGTCACCTGGGCCGTGCTGCGCTGCGGGGTGGACCTGCACGACCCCGAGGCCGTGGCCAAGGTGGCCGCCGAGGTCGACCTGCGCATCGGCACCGACCCGGCGGCGCCGAGCGTGCACGCCGACGGCGTCGCCGTGGACCGGCAGATCCGCGGGCCCGAGGTGACCGGCGCGGTGTCCGCGGTGGCGGCCGTGCCGGCCGTGCGGGCGCTGCTGGTCGCCCGGCAGCGGGAGCTGATCGCCCGGGCCGACCGGATCGTCGTGGAGGGCCGCGACATCGGCACGGTGGTCGCCCCGGACGCCGACCTCAAGGTGTACCTGACTGCCTCTGTCGACGAGCGGGCCCGCCGGCGCAGCGCCGAGAACGCCGCGGACGTGCACGCCACGGCTGCCGACCTGGCCCGCCGGGACCGGCTGGACTCCACCCGCGCCGCGGATCCCCTGGCCCAGGCCGCCGACGCGGTGGCGCTGGACAGCACCGCGCTCGGCATCGACGAGGTGGTGGACCGCCTGCTCGGCCTCCTCGCCGCCCGCGCCACCCGGTGACCCCGGTCCCCGGCGCGGTACCCGCC
>DATMJT010000042.1:0-7088 GCA_035553735.1 Pilimelia sp. | reverse complement strand
CCACCGGCGGGTTCATCGGGCAGCGGGGGCGGCTGCCCGATGAACCCGCCGGTGGACGCGGGCAGAGGCGCCCGGGCAGGCGATCACCCGGCCGGCGGCCGGCGCACGGGCCGAGCGCGCGCGCCGGTTGACGCGGGCATGGTTGGCGACGGAGGCTCGGGGGACCGCCGCCGAGACCCGGAGAGTCGTCGCGTGCGCTGCCGCTGGTCACCGCTCGTCGCACTCCTCCTCCTGCTGCTGCTGGCCGGTCCGGCACGCGGCGCCGTCATCGGCTTCGACACCGCCCCGGCCGTCCCGGGCCAGTCCGCCAACACCATCTACGGGTCGAGCCCGGGGGTCGTGTTCGCGCCGCCCGGAGCGACGGTGCCGGGCGGCGGCACGTCGTGCGGCACGGTGGTGACCGCGTCGCCGCTGGCCTCCTCGTCGCCGAACGGCGCGACGGTCGCCTGCGGCGGGGGGGAGTTCCCGCCGCCGCCCCTGGTGCACGCGGTGTTCACGACCAAGACCTACCGTCAGGTCTCCCTGTCGGTGGGGACGACCCAGGCGCGCACGTTCCAGCTGTTCGGCTACGACGGGGCGGGCCTGGTGTCGGCGCAGTCCGCGCCGACCGCCGTCGCCGCCGGCGGTCGCGCGACGATCGCGATCAGCGCGGGCGACCCGGAGATCGCCGCGATCGTGCTGCGCACGATCGCCGGCCCGCCCGGCGGGGGCGTCGTCATCGACGACCTCGACATCCCGGACCCGCCCACGCCGGGCGCCCCGAACTTCCAGATCGCCCTCGTCGATCCGTCCGCGGTCACCCTGGTGCAGGGCACCACCCGCACGGCCGACGTCGCGCTCTACCGCATCAACGGCTCGGCCGGGGCGGCCACCTGGTCGGTCACCGGCCTGCCCGCCGGGGTCACGGCCTCCACCGAGCCGAGCGTGAACGGCCGGCTGGTGCGGCTGACGGCGTCGCCGACCGCCCAGGTGCAGCCCGACGCGTACACGCTCACGGTCACGGCCACGCCCACCAGCGCGGCCACCGGGCCGGCGCCCCGCAGCGCGACGCTGCGGGTGTTCGTCAGCTCCGCGGTCACGCTGTCGTCGCGCGGGGTGTCGACGGCCGAGGTGCCGAGCTGCGCCGGGCTGCTGCTCGACTACCTGGTCGCGCCGACGGCCGGACCGGCGCGGTGGCGCGTCACGGACCTCCCCGAGGGGGTGACGGCGCAGATCGACGGCGTGGCCGTGGCGTCGGCGCCGGTCCGGGCCGACGGTGCCGGCCACACCGTGCGCCTGACGTTTCGCTCCACCCGGGCGCTTCCGGCGGCGCGCGCGGTGCGGGTGGCGATCGAGGGAACGCCCACCGTGTTCGGCGCCGGCATCGACCTGGGACTCGTGTCCGGGGGCCTGGGGGCCACCGTGTCGCCCGCGCGCGGCCGCCCGCCGGAGGCCCTCACGCCCGGCACGCGCGTGACGCTGACCGGGTCGGGGCTCTGCGCGCCCGAGGGCGCGCGCCTGCGCTTCGGCAACGACAAGGCCCTCGCCCCGTACACCATGAGCGCCGACGGCCGCCGGATCACCGCCGAGGTGCCGCGCCTCGCCACGACCGGGCGCATCGGGATCGTGCCCGACCCGGCGCTTCCGGCCGTGCGGCTCGAGGGGCCGGAGTTCCGCGTGGAGGGCTTCCGCGAGCGCTGGGGTTTCGCCTTCCGCAACTACACCCCGAACATCACCTGGGCCAACATGCAGGCGGCCTTCGGCACCGCTCAGACCAACGTGTCGGTCGATCCGTGTCCCTTCGTGCGCTGCCCGATCGTGACGCCGGTGCCCGACCCCTGGGCCCTGGTCCTCTGGGGCATCGCCGAGGCGAGCATCGGCGGGGGTAGCGGAGGTGTCTGTTACGGCATCTCGCGCACCGTCGAGCAGATGCGCGCGGGCCGCCTCGGGCTGGGAGGGTTCCCGCCCGCGGGCGCGGCGTCGCCGTTCGCGCTGAACGGCCCCGGCGGCGCCTCGGGGGAGCTGACCGAGACGCTGAACGCGAACCAGCTGGCGGTACTGAGCAGCGAGAACCTCGGTTTCTACGCACGCGCGGCGTTCGGCAACGCGGTCGGCGCCACGCCGGCGAGCCTGCGCGCGCAGATCGAGGCCGGGCTGCGCTCGGGCCGCTACCCGGCGATCTCCCTGCGCGAGGGAGGCAGCGTCGACCAGCTGCACGTGGTGCTCGCCTACGACGTCACCCAGGTCGGCGCCGACCCGAACGAGTTCCACGTGTGGGTCTACGACTCCAACGTGCCGTTCACCACCGGCCGCGCCCTGCGCGACGGCAGCACCACCGACGAGCTCAGCACCGACGGCGCGCAGCACGAGTTCCGGATGCAGGCGAGCAGGGTGCACGTCCGGGCCGACGGGTCGTGGCGGCTCGAGAGCAGCGGCATGAGCGCCGGACGGGGCAGCCTCGGCAACGTGGTGGTGTTCCCGGACATCCAGTCCCCGGCGCGCCCGACGATGCCCGGCCCGAAGGACGCCATCCAGCAGCCGTTCCTGCACCTGCTGAACATGACGAGCGCGGGTGGCGCCCGGTCCCTGCAGGACGGCGGCGGCTGGCGCGTGACGCAGGTCACCTCCGGCGCGCGCCGGCTGTTCAGCGACGAGGGCGTGATCAACACCGACCCCGCGACGAGCCTCCCCGGGGCGCCGTGGGTGCCCGCCACCGGCCGGCCCACCGCGATCCACGGGGTCGTGCTGGCGCGGGCCGACGCTCCGTTCACCGTGCACGCCGTCGGCCGCGGCGGGCCGCTGCGCAGCCAGGCCCTGATCGGCCCGGGCATGGCGGCGCGGGTGACCTTCGCGCCGGCCGCGGGCGGGAGCGACGCCGTCGGGCTCGACCCGCGTGCCGGCGCCGTCGAGGTCGCCCCGGACGGCCCGGCGCGGCCGGCGGAGGCGAGCGTGACCGTGCGCGGGCCGGGTGGCGCGACGGTCTCGGCGGCCGCCTCGGCCCGGGCGGGCGACGCGGGTCTGCGGCTGGCCGTCGCCCCGCGCAGCGGCCGGGTGAGCGTGCGCACGGACACCGCGGGTCCGGTGCGGGTGCGGCTCTCCCGGGTGGGCCGCTCGGGCGCGACGGCCGCCGAGGTGCGACTGCGCCTGGCGCGCGGCGAGGCGCTCCTTCTGCCACCGGCGGCCTGGGCCCGCCTGGGCACCGGGTCGGTGCCGTACGCCACCAGCCGGGGGCGCCGTGGCAGCCTGCGCGCCCGCCGCCTCGTCACGGCCACGCCGGCCATCCGCGTGCAGTCGGTGCAGGTGCAGCGCCGGGCCGTGCGCGTGCGCGTGCGCGTGGGCAACGCCCGCGGCGGCGCCACTCGGGTCACGGCGACCCTGCGCCGCGGCAACCGCGTGCTCGTCACGCGCGTGGCCACGCTGCCGCCGGGCGTCCGCGCCCGCACGTTCACCTGGAGCATGCCCCGGCCCGCGCGCGGCCGGGTGCGGCTCGTGGTGGGCGTCGGGCGGCTCGAGAACAGCCGCGGCGTGCCGGTCCTCGGCGCCCGCGTCGTGACGCGCGACATCGTCGTGCGCTGATGTCGTCCACGAGGAGTCGACCGTGATCCGTCGCGCCGCCCTGGCCGCCCTCGCCGGCCTGCTCGCCGTGCCCGCCGCGCAGGCCCTCGCCGCGCCCACGGTCTCCGTGGGCGGCATCGGTGACTCGGGCTGGCTGCGCGGCCCGCACGTGACCTTCCACTGGCGGGCCACGTGGGACCCCAACCCGCTCATCCAGGTCGTCGAGGTCCGTGCGGTGCCGGACGGCGGCGGCCCCGCGGTGTCGGCGCTCACCGTCGGCGACAATCCGCTCGGCACCACCACCGTGCGGAATCTCGCCAACGGGGTCCGCTACACGTTCACCGTGCAGGCGCGCCAGAGCAGCCGGGGCGCCGGCGGCGAGATCGAGAACAGCTCCAGCCCCGTGAGCACCATCGGCGTGCGGCGCATCGACTCGGTGTCCCCCCAGGCCGGCTCGCTGCAGATCAATGGCGGGGCGCCGTTCACCAACCGTTTCAGCGTCACGGCCAACGCGGTCGGCGGTCTCGACCCGGGCGGCAGCGGAGTGGGCTTCTCGGAGTTCCGCTTCTCGCCGGGGGCGTTCACCGAGTGCCGCACGCCGGGCGACCGGAACCTGGACGGGACCGGCTGTTACGGCGTGCAGCGAGGGGCGTTCGTGCTGTTGCCGTACCTGGACCAGCCGATGGTGCTGCCGCCCGGTCCCGACGGGCCGCGCACCGTGCACGTGCGCTTCCGGGACCGGGCCGACGTGCCCTGCGGGCCGCCCGGGTTCTTCGCCACCAATTGCGAACTCGGAAACGTGTCGCCCCCGTCCAGCGCCACCATCGTGCTCGACACCACCCCGCCGTCGGTGCGCCTGACCCCCGGGCCCGCGCTCAGCGGCGTGGCCGGCCAGGCGGTGGTGCTGGACGCCACCTCCTCGGGAGACGCCACCAGTGGGGTCGACCCGGCCGGCTTCCGCTGGGACATGGGCGACGGCTCCCCCGTGAGGGACAACGCGCCGGGACGCATCGAGCACGTCTTCCCCGGGCCCGGGACCTACAACGGCGAGGTCCGCGCGCGCGACAACGCCGGAAACCCCGGCGCCCTGCGCTTCACCGTGGCCGTCGGCACGGCCGGCGCGCCCGCCCCGCCCGCCGGTGGCGCCGGGGTGGCCGCGACGCCGCCCGGGGACCCGGCCGGGAACCCCGCGCCTCCGCGCCCGGCACCCCGGGTGACCGGCCTCGCCGTGGCCGGCGGCCGGGCGGTGCTGATCGTGAACCAGCGCGGCACCGCGCAGGTGACGGTGCGCAGTCTGCGGGGCGCCCGTCTCGGCGCATTCCGCAGGCCGGTGGTTGCGGGCCGCAATCGCCTGGTGGCTCCGCCGGCACTCGCCCGGCGCCTCGGCACCCGCCCGGTCCGCATCCAGGTGCGCATCGTCGCCGGCGGACGCGTCAGCTCCATCGTCACGCGCCGGGTCAACGCCGTCACGCTGAATCCGCAGCCGCTGCCGCCTCGCGTCGTGCGCCGCTGAGAGCGGAACGCGCCGGCGCTAGGTGTTCGACCTCGGCGCCGGCGGGGGCTATCCTCTCCGTCCGATCGGGCGCCCCGGTGCCCGGCGGGCCGACGTAGCTCAGCTGGCAGAGCACTTCACTCGTAATGAAGGGGTCCGGGGTTCGAGTCCCCGCGTCGGCTTTCCTGAGATGGTTGGTAGGCAAGCAGTTCCGCCTGCTCGGGCGCCTTCAGCGTCACCGCGAAGGGCGCGGGTGGAAACCCTTTGAGCAGCAACACGGCACGTGCCGCTATCCCGCCAAGTTGCGCCCCTTCACCCGGAGCGTGAGGTGGACCGTTGCGAGCAGCACGCAGAACAGCCACCGCATGTACGGCAGCGATTCGTGCTCGGATCGTTGCTTGCCATTCACATGCGACGAAGCCCGGCCCGGACCGGGGGCGCCGGAATCCCGGGATCGGCGGCACGGGGCGGACCCGTGGTCGTGGGCGTTCGAGGCGGCGTTCCCCCGCCGGTACGGCGAGGGCCCGGGAGAGACGCGCCGCCGCCCGCCGCGTCCGTGCGGAGCGCCGGGGAGCGGCCGTCTCCGGGCCGCCGGTCCGCTAGGGCGTCGTGACCGTGCCCCCCTCGCCACCCCCGGTGGCCGCAGGCGGCTGCTCAGCCTCGGGTGGGGCGGCGGGAGCCGGCGGCGGCGCGACCCCGCCCGGCGCGGTCGCGGCGGGCCCGGTGGTGGTGCCCGGTGCGGTCCGGGTCCGCGTCGTCTCCGTGCGGGTCGTCCGGGGCGCCGTCTCGGTCCGGGGCGCCGGTGCGGGCATCGTCTCGGGCGGGGCGGTCTCGGCCGGCGCCGCTCCCTGAGGGGTCGGCTCCGGCTCGCGCTCGGGTGCACGCTCCTGCTGGGCGGCGCGGCTGCTCGGCCCGGCCTCGGGCACCGGGCGCACGCCGGTGTAGAGGGCGAGGACCGCCAGGAAGACGGCGGCGAGCGCCGCGGTGGACGTGCGGATGCGGCCTCCGAGGAGCGTGGGTGGCACGCGGCGTCCGCTCATGTGGCCGACACCGGGGGTGCGGCGCTCTCGGAGGCGGTGGCCCGGATGCCATGGCTCTGCAGGGCGACCGCCATGCGGATCCGCAGCCGGCGCGCCACGTCGAACTGCTTGCCGGGCAGGGTGCGGGCGACGACGCGGATCTGGACGGTCGACTCGTCGAGGCTCTCCACGCCCATCACCGTCGGCGTGTCCAGCAGCAGCGCGCGCAGCCCCTCGTCCTCGTAGGCCTCCTCGCACACCTGGCGCAGGAGGTCCGTCGCGCTGCTGATGTCGGTGCCGATCGGCAGGGGGACGTCCACCACCGCGCGCGCCCAGTCGCTCGACAGGTTGGCGACCTGGACGATCTGGCTGTTGGGGATGATGACCCGCTCGCCCCCCGCCGTGCGCAGGCGCGTGATCCGCAGCGTCAGCTCCTCGACCGTGCCCGTCGCGCCGTCCGTCTGGGGCGTCGCGGCGATCTGCACCAGGTCCCCCACGCCGTACTGGCGCTCGGCGATGATGAACGCCCCCGACAGGAGGTCGCTCACGACGCGCTGGGCGCCTAGGGCGAGGGCGACGCCGCCGGCGGCGAGGGGCGCGACGAGGCTCGCGAACGGGATCCCCAGCCGGTTCACGACCATCGCTGCGGTCACCGCCCAAATGAGCACCACGGCGACCCAGGCGGCGATCTCCGTGACCGCCTGCCGGTGCTTGCTGCCCTCGGACCGGACGATCTCGCCGGGGCTCTCGCGCTCCTCGGCCTGGATGCGGACCCGCACGCGGTCCCTCATCCAGGAGACGAACCGCCCGAGCAGCACCGCCCCGAGCACGAGCAGGACGATCTCCAGCCCACTGCCGCGGAACCACTGGGTGACGTCGTCGAGCGGTGTCATGCGGGCGGTGTGAGGATGGGTGCGGACACCTCGCGGTGGTGGCGCCCGCGGGTGCTCCCGGGGCGACGGGTTCGGGTCCTGGCCGGCGACCCGGACCGCGTTCTACACGCTGCGGTGGGGCGGACCTCCCCGGCGGGTGCTGCCCCACCG
>DATMJT010000041.1:0-4355 GCA_035553735.1 Pilimelia sp. | reverse complement strand
CCCCCGCCGACCGGCCCACCACCGAGCAGCCCGTCGCGGACCGCCCGAGCGTCGCGCCCACCGAGGCTGGTCCGACCGCCGGACCGGCCCGGACGCTGTCGACGCCCCCGGGTGAGCCCACCCCGACGCCGGGCAGCATCGTCCCCGGCGTCGACCCCCTCGACGTCGTCGAGGAGCCGCTGACCGACCCGACCGAGGGTGACGGGCTGCTCGGCCAGCTGGGCCGGACCTTCGGCGGCCTGCTGGGCTGAGCGCCTCACCCTGCCGCTGGGGCGCCCGCGATCGCGGGCGCCCCAGCGGCGTGTCGGGGCGCGGATCGCCCGGCGGAGTGTCCCGGGCCCGGGGCCCGGCCGGCTACCCTTCGCTGAGGAGCCCGCCCGCGCGATCGCCCCGGCGGCGTCGCCCGTGGACGACCGCGCCACCGGAAGGAGACCCAGCGCCGTGCCCCGCAGCCGCAAGGTGACCGTCAGCACCGACGCGCGCGGCCATACCGCCGGCTGGGCCGACACGGGCCTGACCGAGGTGCTCCCGATCGACCCGGACGCCTCGGCGGCGGGCTTCTTCGACGTCGACAACACGATGATGCAGGGCGCCTCGATCTACTGGTTCGCCCGCGGGCTGGCCGCCCGCAAGTACTTCACCGGAGGCGACCTGGCCCGCTTCGCCTGGGGCCAGCTGCGCTTTCGGTTGCTGGCCACCGAGCACGCGGGGCACGTGTCGCGGGCGCGCGAGGTTGCGCTGGCCTTCGTCGCCGGGTGGCGGGTGGACGACCTGGAGCGGCTCAGCGAGGAGATCTTCGACGAGCTGATGGCCGACCGGATCTGGCCCGGCACCCGCGCGCTCGCCCAGCTGCACCTGGACGCCGGACAGCGGGTGTGGCTGGTCACCGCGGCGCCGGTCGAGCTGGGGCGGGTCATCGCGGCCCGGCTCGGTCTCACCGGGGCGATCGGCACGGTGGCGGAGGTGTGCGACGGCGTCTACACCGGCCGGCTCGTCGGGGACCTGATGCACGGCCCGGCCAAGGCCGACGCGATCCGGCAGCTCGCCGCCGTGGAGGGGCTCGACCTGCGGCGGTGCGCCGCGTACAGCGACTCCGCCAACGACATCCCGATGCTGTCGGCGGTCGGCCGGGCGGTGGCGGTCAACCCCGATGCCGCGCTGCGCCGGGAGGCCCGCCGCAACGGCTGGCAGATCCGCGACTTCCGCACCGGGCGGCGCGCGGCCAAGGTGGCCGTGCCCTCCACCCTGGGCGCCGGCCTGCTGGCCGGGGCCGTGCTGGCGGGCCTGGCCCGCCGGCGCCGGAGCGGGGCAGCGGCGGAGTGACCCGCCGGCGCACCGCCGCCCCGGCGGCGGGCCCCGGCGCGCGACCGCGCCGCCGGCTGCCGCCCGGGCCGCTCTGGCTGGTGGCGGCGCTGGTCGCCGCCGCGGTGCTGCTCTGGCTGCCGGCCCCCGCCCCGCCCGGACCGCCCGGACCGCTCACGCTGGCCGACGCGTGGCCCGGCGTCAGCCCGGGCGCCCTGCCGGCGTCCGTTCCGGACGGACCGGCCTACCACCCGGTGTACCTGCTGGACCCGCGCACCTCGGTGGGCACCGCGCCCAGCCCGGACGGCGCCCGGCTGCGGCTGCTGCTGCGCACGGCCGACGCCACCCCGCGCCAGCTGCGCAGCCTGCCGCTGGACCGCGACCCCCAGTTCGGCGGCGTCACCGCGCAGGGCGACGACCTGGTCTGGGCCGAGTCGCAGACCGCCGGCGCCGGCGAGGCGACCACCTCGATCTGGAGCCTGCGGTGGCGCGAGCCCGGGGCGGTCCCCCGGCGGCTGGTGGCCGACGCCGGCCAGGTGGCGTTCTTCAACTCCGAGTACGACCTGCAGGTGGCGCAGGGCCGGGTGCACTGGGTGGCGGTGGCACCGGTTCAGGAGTCGGTGACCGAGCTGCGCTCGGTCGCGTTGGGCGGCGGGGCGGTCGCGGTCCGCGCCGAGCCCGGCGCGTGGGCGCGGGCCGCCTGGCCGTGGTTGGTCAGCGCGGTGACCGAGGTGACCGGCGAGGTGCAGCTGTGGGACCCGGTGGCGCGCAAGCGCCGGGCCGTTCCGGCGTCGGCCGACGACCTGGTCACCTGCGGCGCGGCGTGGTGCCGGGTGCAGGTGGTCGGCGGGGACGGCCCGAGCGGCCTGGACCTGATGCGCCCGGACGGCACCCAGCGGCGCCGGATCGCCGGCGTCGCCGAGACCGCCGCGCTGGTGGACGTCGCCGTACTGGACCGCTTCGAGCCGCTCGTCCGCGACGGCGCCGGCGGCGACCCGACCAGCAGCCAGGACCTGCTGCTCTACGACGCGCAGCGGGACCGCGCGGTGCACCTGGCGGCGGGCGTCGGCACCGTGGCCAGCCGGGCCGGCTACCTGTGGTGGTCGACCGGAGGTCCGGACGACATCCGCTGGCACGTGCTGGACCTGCGGGCCCTGACGTAGCCGACCCGGCCGGCGAACGGCCCGGGTCAGCCGCCGAACGGGTCGGGGCGCCGGGCCAGCAGCTTGTGCAGGGTGTGCTGGATCGTGTCGCGCACCTGGTCGGCCAGGGAGAACACCACGAGCGGGTCGTCGGCCTGCTCCGCCAGCCCGGCCGTGGGCACCGGCGGGCAGAACTCGATGAGCCACTTGCTCGGCAGCGGCACCAGGCCGAGCGGCCCCAGCCACGGGAACGTCGGTGTCACCGGGAAGTACGGCAGGCCCAGCAGGCGGGCCAGCGGCTTGACGTCGGCCAGCATCGGGTAGGTCTCCTCGGCGCCGACGATGGCCACCGGCACGATCGGCGCGCCGGTGCGCAGCGCCGCGGCGACGAAGCCGCCCCGGCCGAAGCGCTGGAGCTGATAGCGCTTCGGGTACGGCTTACCGACGCCCTTGAATCCCTCGGGGAAGACCGCGACGAGCCGGCCGCCGCCCAGCAGCCGTTCGGCGTCGGCGGCGCAGGCCACCGTGGCGCCGCTCTTGCGGGCCAGCTCGGACAGGATCGGGGCGCGGAACACCAGGTCGGCCCCCAGGGTGCGCAGGTGCCGGGCGTGCGCGTCGTGGACCGTGACGGAGAGCATGAGGGCGTCCAGCGCGATCGTGCCGGAGTGGTTGGCCACCACCAGGGCCGCGCCCTCGGCCGGCAGGTGCTCGGTGCCGAACACCTCGGTGCGGAACCAGTCCCGGTGCAGGCGGCGCAGCAGCGGGTGGAAGACCCGCTCGGTGAGTTCCCGGTCGAACCCGAACTCGTCCACCTCGTAGTCGCCGGCCAGCCGCCGCCCGAGGAAGGCCACCGCCGAGGAGATCCGCCGGTCCCACTCGTCCTCCGGCCGGGGGTCGCGGTCCGGCCCCGGCCGGGGGTCGCGGTCCGGCCCCGGCCGGCGGTCCGGCCCCGCGCCGGGTGCGGTGCGCGGCCCGGACCCCGCACCGCTGTCGACGCGGCCGGAGGCCTCCGGCGCGGTCACCCGCGCACCGCCGCGCGGAACCGGCGGACGCCGTCGCGCAGCGCCCGCTCGGCCGCGGCGACCCGCTCGCGCCGCGGCAGCGTGCCCGCGGGGTGGCCGGCGACGAAGTCGTCGAACGCCTCGGCGGTGGTGCGGGGCAGGTAGCCGAACTCCTTGACCAGCTTGGTGGTGTCCACCACGCGGCCGTGCACCAACAGGTCCAGCTGGTCGAACCCGTACGCCGCGCCGCCGCCGGCCAGCGCCGCGACCGCCGACAGGCCCACCTCCGGCACCGGCACCGCGACCCGCCCCGCGCGGCGGATCGCCTGCGACAGCGCGAGCACCCCCGCCCCGGCCACGTTGAACGTGCCCGGGTGGTCCTCCACAACCGAGCGGTACACGATCTCCAAGGCGTCGTCGACGTGCACGAACTGCAGCCGGGGGTCGCGGCCGAGGACCGTGGGCACCAGCGGCTGGGCCAGGTAGCGGGTCAGCGCGCTGTCGACGGCGGCGCCGATCAGCGGGGCCAGCCGCAGCACCGTGGCGGCCACGTCCGGGCGGCGGCGGCGGAAGTCGCGCACGTAGCCCTCGACGTCCAGGATGTCCCGGGCGAAGCCGCCGCGCGGCACCTCCCGGGGCTGGGTCTCCTCGGTGAACACGGCCGGGTCGCGGAACGAGGCGCCGTAGGCCGCCGTGGAGGAGCGCAGCACCAGCTTGCGCAGGGCGGCCGCCTGCCGGCAGGCGGCCAGCAGCTGCATGGTGCCGATGACGTTCTGGTCCTTCATGGCCACCCGGCCCCCGCCCGCCGGGTCGGGTGAGGTCGCCATCGCGAGGTGCACCACGACCTGCGCGCCGACGTCGGCGAGCACCGCCGCGGTGGCCGCCGGGTCGGCGCGGACGAACTCCACCC
>DATMJT010000040.1:0-3533 GCA_035553735.1 Pilimelia sp. | reverse complement strand
GCTCGGTGCCGTAGTTGGAGAAGTCGGACTTGCGACCCGACGGTCCCAGGCTCGACACGCCGATCACGTGTGCCCCCTCGGCCGGCAGCGTCCAGCAGGTGGCGTTGTCGATCGGCCGCGGATAGGGCTGCACCTCCCCGTAGTTGGGGCTGCTGGTGTCGGTGCGCGGGTTGCCCAGGTCCTCGTGGTTGTTGCCCAGCGCGGCCACGAGGGTGACGCCGCGGCGGTGGGCGTACCGCAGGGCCCGGTTCACCGCCGCGATCGTGACCCGCTGCTCGGCCTGGGCCGCCGGCGGGTCCGCCGGGTTGGCCCGGCAGTTGTAGAGCCACGGGTCAATGTAGAACGACATGTTGACCACGTCGATCCCCGCGTTGGCCGCGTACACCAGGCCCTTGACCACCGGGCCGAGGAAGAAGTACCCCGAGTCCTGGCCGACCTTGATGCCGGCCAGCGTCACCCGCGGCGCCACGCCGGACAGGCCGACGCCGTTGGCCGCCGCGCCGATGGTGCCGGCCACGTGCGTGCCGTGCCCGCCGTCGTCGGTGCCCACCGGGTCCAGGCAGCCCGCCACCTCGCACGGACCGTCGATCGCCTCGATGTCCGGGGCGAAGTTGCGCGACAGCCGCCGGCTGAAGTTGGCGGCCAGATCGGGGTTGCTCGCGTCAAGGCCGGTGTCCAGCACCCCGACGGTGACCCCGCGGCGGCCGGGCTCCCTGCCGCGCGCCTGGTCCGAGCGGACCATGCGCAGCCCCCACAGCTTGTCGTCCAGGGGGTCCATCCCCACGCCGCGGCGGTGGCCGCCGCCCCCGGCGGGGGCCGCAGCGGAGCCGGCCGGCGCCCGCTCCACGACGTCGGGCTTCTGCCGCGGGGCCCGCCCGATCACCCGGTCGGGCGCCGCGCCCACGAGCGCCGGCGCGGCCGCCGCCCGCGCGGCGAAGTCACCCCCGACGGCGGTCACCTGGAACACGCCGACGTCGGCGACGCTGGAGACCACGGTGCCGCCCGCGGCCGCGATGGCCGCCAGCGCCTCCGCGGTGCCGACGCCCTCCCGAGCGACCACTGTGTACTGTGCCGCGCCACTCGCGGTCGGTGCCGCGCCGCCGGCCGGCGGCGCCGCGCCGGCCGGTGTCGCCGACGGCCCCGTCAGCCCGAGCGCGACGACCACCGCCGTCGCCACACCGCCCGCGGCGATACGTCTGATCACCTGAAGAATCCTCTCGTCGAAGCGACTGCAAGCATCAGACCCGACCGTCCACCGGCGACGCCAGCCACCGGTCCGATAAATGCGGGAATCACACTTCTCGTGGCCGGGTGGTGCACCGACGCCGGGCGCGGCCGCACCGTCCCGTCACACCGTCCACCCCCGACGGTGCGACGGCCGTCCGCGCGCACCGCTTCCGGCGCGTCACAGCAGCGGCCGCTGGTTGCCCCAACCGGTGCCGATCCCGATTCGGGTGTTCAGCCCCGAGGCTCGGCCGGGGTAGCGGAACAGGTGCTTGGTCGACGCCTGCACCGCCACCAGGTCGGGGTGGCCGTCGCGGTCGAAGTCGCCCACCCCGGCCAGGTCCTGCATCGCGTTCCAGCCCCCGCCGACCAACACCCGGGGGGCCAGGGCCAGTCCCCGCCCGGCGTACAGGAACAGCTGTCCCGTGCTCGGCCGCCGCGCCACCAGGTCCGGCAGGCCGTCCCGGGTCAGGTCCCCCACGCCGGCCAGCTCGTCCATCCGGTTCCAGCCCGGACCCACCCGCACGCGGGGGCGGAAGCCCACGCCGGTGCCGGGGTAGATGTAGAGGTACCCGTCCGCGGGGTCGACCGCCGCGAGGTCGCCGAACCCGTCGCGGTCCATGTCCCCCACCGCGGTGATCTCGCGCAGGCCGCCCCAGCCGGTGGCGAGCCGGACCCGATGCTGCAGACCCGTCCGGGTGCCCCGGTAGAACCACAGCACACCGGTGGTCGCCTCCCGGGCGATGACGTCCTCCGCGCCGTCGCGGTCGAAGTCGCCCGGCCGGACGATGGCGTCCATGGCGTTCCAGCCCGGCCCGAACCGGACCGGCCCGGTGACGAAGGAGCCGTTGCCCGGGTAGCGGTGCAGCCAGCCGGTACGGGTGCTGCGGGTCAGCAGGTCCGACCAGCCGTTGCCGTCGAAGTCGCCGAACGGCGTGGCGGGCGCCGCGGCGACGTCCACGTAGTCGTTGTCGATGTTCATCGACACGCCGCCCCACGTCTCGACGTGGTCCCCCCGGTACTGCTTGACGCGGCGTCGGGGGGCCCAGTAGTCGGCCGGGATCGCCGGATCCGACACCGTCGCGTTGCCGTCCCAGCGGGCGAAGTCCAGGTAGTCGGGGCGTACCCGCGACCCCGACCGGTAGACCGCGACCTGGTCGGCCACGCCGGAGGCCATGCTGCTGTAGAAGCCGGCCAGGTACGACAGGTCGTGCAGCCGCGCGTTCCAGGCGCTGACGAAGGTGAGCACCGCCTCCCGGCACGCGGCGTCGTCGGTGCGGTACGCCTCCATGTCAAGGATCAGCACGCTCTCCGGCGGCAGGCCGAGGGCGGTGGCGGCGGCCACCGCGTCCTCCGCCTGGGCCCGGCCCTGCGCGGCCGCGTTCGCCGGGTCGATCCGGTGGCGCTTCGTGGAGGTGGTGCAGGGCGCCTGGAGTCCCATGTAGATCGGCAGCAGGTGCCATCCCGCCGCCTGCTGGTTGGCCACCCAGGTCGGGGTCAGGTTGGGTTGGGCGCACCCGCGGTTGATGCCGCCGAAGTAGATCCCGACCGCCCGGTACGGTGACGCCGCGCGCCACGCCCGCATTGCCGCCTCGGAGGGCGCGCTGCAGGTGTCGAAGCCGAGGCCCGTGAAGGCGCCCGGCGCGGGGTCGGCCCGCCGAGCGCCCGGTGCCCCCTGCGGCACGCCAGCCCGGGCCGCGGCGCCGGCGACGACGGCTGCCTCGGCGTCCCCGGCAGCGGCGCCGCGCGCCGCGACAGCCGAGGGCTCGCCCACGGGCCCGGCGAGCACCGCGCCCAGCAGCGCCGCCACGGCCGCCCGGAGTCCGCCCGGCACCCACCGACGGCCGGGCCGGACCGCCGGGCGCCGGCCGCCCCGGCGGGGTTTGACAGGCGACTGGTACGACGTGTCCATGCTGGCCTCGATTCACCATCGGAGGGAGCGCGTCGGCGCACGGCTGCGTCCGGCGGTCGAGGTCGCGTCCGGATGCCGGCGCGCGGCGCGCGCCCGGGTTCCGTGTCCAGCGCAGCAGTCGACCGACGGTCCGGGAAGGGCCGATGGTCCCGGATCACCTCCCCCGCCGGGCGGCGGGTGGGGGGACACCGGACGGCGGCGCCCTGGTCGCCGCGCGTGTCGGTCTCGTTCGCGCCCCGCCCCGCTGACGACTCCGGTGACCGGCACGGCGGCGGGCGTGCCCTGCCGTCAGCCTCCGGCGGGGTCTTCGGCGCGCGGCGCGACGCTCCCGGGCCCGGCGCGGTGGCTGGGGGGCGCGGATCGGGATACCATCCGGCAGGCCGGCACGGGGCGGTAG
>DATMJT010000039.1:0-2755 GCA_035553735.1 Pilimelia sp. | reverse complement strand
GGGCGTGGTCCTCTGTGATCTTCCTGGCTTCGACACCTGGATGATCACCGAAAGACCGCGCCCGTCCCTATACCAGCATGATCCGGAGCGTCCGACCCCAACCGCCCACAACGCTCATACCGCTACCTTGCCGGAGCCCTGCCCCGCCTGGACGGATGACTCGCCCCGACTTGGCACGACCGGCCGGTGGCTTGATCACTAACGACAACGCCGCGTAGCGCGCGGCCGGCGGCAGACAGAGTTCGCGCCACAGCGGTCATCATGGCCGGCTGTGTAGGAACCACGCCTCGCTTTCGGGGAGGGCGACGACCAGTTCCCACTGGGGTATGTCGAAGTGGGTGGCCAGCGCCTTGATCTGACGGACCAGCGTCTACGCGTCGTCGCCCGGCGTCGGTGGGCGGTCCACGAGCAGCTGCAGCATGGTCCCCCAGCCGGGCGTCCCAAGTCGACCAGCTCCGCGGCCATCGGCGCACCCGGATCCGGAACTGAGGCGAGTTCCAGTCGGGGGCCCCAGTCAGCGTTGACCATCACCGGATACCGCCCGGTGGTGGCGACAAGGTCGTACGCCG
Organism: Pilimelia sp.; assembly: GCA_035553735.1. Taxonomy (GTDB): domain Bacteria; phylum Actinomycetota; class Actinomycetes; order Mycobacteriales; family Micromonosporaceae; genus DATMJT01. The sequence continues at coordinate 2,186 of DATMJT010000039.1, read as the reverse complement.
CCTGCCACGCTTCGCGCAACGCGTCCGGACGCACCTGCTGCACCAGGACGGTCCCGCCCGGCCCATGACCGACCGGCAGGCCAGCCAGTGCTGTGCCAGCCAGGGCTGCGGCCACTTCGTCAGGCTCGATCATCACGCCCGGAGTATCCCCGACGACCGGCCGCGATGCGATCTCCCATCAGGCCGAACACGCCCCGCGGACGGCACGGACGGGCAGTCACGCCACGTGACGCGCGTTCGGCGTAGATGTGCGTACACATGCCGTGCGTGCGGAGCTGACCCCGAAGCGATCACTTATGGCGCTATCGTCAGGACGATGTGGGCGCTTCTCCTGGTGATCTCGAGGCGATGATCACCCGGTTGCCGTCCGGGTCGACGACCGTGGCCATTCGCTCTCCCCACGGCTGGTTCATCGGCTCCTGGATCACCGGGACCCCGCCGGCGCGTAGTCGGTCGAGCCCAGCGTCGCAGTCGTCCGCGTAGACCCACAGCGTGATGCGATCGTTGCCGAGGACGCCTGGTTCGTCCTGTTGGCCGATGCCCAGGTGCGACCGCCCGAGCTGCACACCAACGTAGGCAGGTTCGCCATCCGGCGGAAACTGGTAGGTCACGCTGCCGCCGAGCAGGTCGCGGTAGAAGCTGAGTGCGCGTGAGATGTCCGGCGTGGACAAGATCGGAAACAGTTCGTCGAACATGGTTGCCTCCTCGTCGCCTGTGGCGGCCGGCATGGCGCCGCCCGCCCACCGCTACAACGACACCCGGTGTCGCCACGTCGACCTGCCCTGGTCGGGCACCGGCACGTTGGCCCGAACAACGGGGTCGAACCTAACAACAGTGCCGGGGCGAGCGCACGCTTCTCGGCACGACCGGCGCGAGCGCTGATTCACAGGACGTGACGCTGCGTAGCGCGCGGTCTGAGCAGTTGAGTCCGCTCTAAGCTCGCCGACCGAGCGGGCATGTCGTGGACGCCCCAGTGACGCCTCGGTACTGAGCGGCTCAGAGTGTCGGCGGTGCGAGTTCCGCCGTAGCCGGCGGGCAATACCGCACCGGCAGCCAGCATGCGGCCCTACGCGCGTTCCTACTAGCGACCGGACGGCGGGTCCTCGTCGAGGCCAGCCCGGTGGACCGGACCTGGGGCATCGGGCTGACGCGCGACGACGCCGCTGCCACCGATCCGTCCCGGTGGCGGGGCCTCAACCTGCTCGGGTTCGCGCTCATGCACGTACGGGATGTTCTCCAAAGCCGACTGGATCGCTGAACCCGGCCGAATGCCTCCTGGCCATCGCCGCGCTCACTACCGTGGCGGCATGTGGGCCCACTAAGGACGCCGGCACCGCAATGCCCTCCTACACCTATGCCGAGGCGGTGAAGATGGTCGACGATTCATTGCAGGACGCGGCACGCCATCTGACCCCCAAGCCAGAATTGCATCTCGCTGGAGGTGGCGAGGCGCCCTGCGCGGGACCAAACGACGATGCCCCACCAACCAGGTCATGTACGAACGGATGTACTGGCTGCGGAAGATTCCGAATACGCAGAATTCCAGCATAGTCGGTCAGGTGAAGCGGTACTGGCGAGACAACGACTACGTCATCCGCATCGAGGACTTGAATCCGCGAAGTTCGTGGACACTGGCCGCCAGAAATCGGACCACGGGATTCAAGATGGACCTGAAAAAGTCCACCAGCGGTGAACTCAGCCTTGGTGCGCAGTCGCCTCGCGTGGACGAACCGGGCGGCCGACCTAGCTGAGCAGATCTGGTGCAGGTCCCAGTGGACCAGCGCCACCCGCATCACAGCTGGTCGGCCAGCTCGTGCATCCGGGCGCGTACGGTGTCGCCGTCGCGTGTCAGGTACGGCAACCAGGCCGCGCGTAGTTGACCGGCTGGCAGCTCGCCGTGGGTACGCAGCTCCCGCACGCACAAGGTGGTGACGTCGGCCCAGAACTGAGCTGCGAGTTTCCCACCTCAAGATCCTGTGCTTGTCCAATCCGGTGCCGGCCCAGGGCCCGGCAAAGTCGTTAGGTGATGCCGAGTAGGGCCAGTGGTCGGTTGGGGTTGCGAACGTGGTGGCGGCACCGACGGGCCGAAGGTGGACCTGCCGTTGCGCTCAGGCGCAGGGCGTGTCCCCGGTGGGCGAGGCTCCGGTGCCCCGCTCCACCGAGAAGTCCACCGGGATCGTGAACGA
>DATMJT010000038.1:0-10488 GCA_035553735.1 Pilimelia sp. | reverse complement strand
GGCGCGGTGCCGCACGTACGCGACGACCTCCGCCGGTCCGGCGACGAAGCCGCCGAGCGCCCCGAAGCTGGTCGACAGCGTGCCGGTGACCAGGTCCACCTCGGCGTCGAGGCCGAAGTGCTCGCCGACCCCGCGCCCGCCCGGGCCGAGCAGCCCGATGTCGTGCGCCCCGTTGACCAGGAGGCGCCCGCGGTGCCGGCGGGCGAGCTTGACCAGCCCGGGCAGGTCGCACAGGTTTCCGCCGGTGGGGAAGACGCCGTCGGTGACCACCAGCGTGCCGACGTCCGGGTCGACCGCGGCCAACAGGCGGTCCAGCGCGGCCAGGTCACCGGGCGGGTAGAGCCGGTGGGCGGCCGGCGCCAGCCGCGCGGCGGCCAGCAGGGCCGGGTGGTTGCGCTGGTCGGCGAACACGGCGTCGCCCCGGCCGAGCAGGGCCGCGACGGCCAGCTGGGCGTGGTAGCCGCTGGTCAGCACGGCCACGGCGGGCCGGTCCAGGAACGCCACCAGACGCTGCTCCAGCTCCTCGTGCGGGGTCAGCGTGCCGTTGAGCGGGCGCGGGCCGGAGCACGACACCCCGAACCGTTCGGTGGCCCGCACGGCCGCCGCGACCACCCGCGGGTCCGTGGCCAGGCCGAGGTAGTCGCTGCCCGCGGCGAGCAGCACCCGACGCCCGTCCAGCAGCGCCCCGGTCGCGCCGAGCCGCTCCCGCACGGTCCGGAAGTACGGGTAGGTGCCGGCCGAGAGCATGCCCTGGACGACCGGGTACGCCGCGCACTTGTCGAACACGTCGGCCATTCCGCTCCCTTCGCCACCGCCGCCCGCCGTGGTCAACGAGCAGCGCGACGATCCGGAACTGCGCGACCGCCGCCGGTGGCCGCTACCGGCTCTCCGCACGCTGGCCGAGCACCCGGTCCAGGGCGCCGGTCGGCGGCTGGGCGTCCGCCCGCAGCGCGTCGCGGATCTCGGTGAGCAGCCGCACCTCCTCGCTCGGCGCGGCCGGCTCCGGCGCCTGGCCGCGCTTGCGCCGCTCGGCGAGCTTGTTCATCGGGAAGACCACGACGAAGTACAGCACCGCGGCGGTCAGCAGGAAGGTGATCAGCGCGTTGACGAACGCGGCCCAGTCGAACGGGACGCCGTTGACTTTCACCACGCCGGCCAGCTCTCCGCCGCCGCCGGCCAGCTGGATCAGCGGCTTGAGGAAGGAGCCGGTGAACTGCGTCACCAGGCCGGTGAACGCCGCGCCGATGACGATGCCGACCGCGAGGTCGACGACGTTTCCCCGCATGATGAAGTCCCGGAAACCCTTGAGCATGGCCCCCAGGTTAGGGCCGGGCCGGGCCCGCCGCACCCGGGCTGGCGGCGCGGCCGGTGCGCCCGGCCGAACCGGACAAGGGTCGCATCCACTCCCACCGGCCCTCCGCCGGCCACCGGCCGACCGGGCTGGCCTCACCGTCAGTGCAGCTTCTCCAGGAAGGCACCGGCCTCGTACGCGGCCCCGCCGGGATCCCGGGCCCGGATGGCGGCCACCAGGCGGCTGTGGTCGACGTAGCGGTCCGGGGTCACCTCGCCGCCCATCTGGTCGGTGATGCTCTGCCGCAGCACGCCGCCGAAGGTGGCGTAGAGATCGGCGAGCATCTGGTTGTGCGCGGCGGCCACGATCAGCGTGTGCAGTACGGCGTCGGCCTCGACGAAGTCGTCCAGCCGGCCCTCTGCCCAGGCGGCCTCCCGGGTGGCCAGCGCGCCGTCGAGGGCGGCCAGGTCCTGCGGGGTGCGCCGCAGCGCGGCCAGCCGCGCGGCCTCCACCTCGAACGCGCGGCGCACCTCGACCGCCTCGTTGAGCTGGGCGTCGACCAGGCGCCGGGCGACCGCGTCGGGCAGGTCGTCGCCGAGCGCCGCCGGGGCCCGCCGCTGGTCGGGCCGGGCCGCGGCGCTCACGTCGCCCCGGGCATCGGCCGGTGGCTGCGCCGACACGGCGGTCAGCTGGTCACGGCCTCGTCGGCGGCCACCGCCTCGTCCACGGTCGGGAACGTGGGCAGCACCTCCACAAGACCGCTGACCTCCAGGATCCGCAGCACGCCGCGCTGCGGCGCGGCGAGCCGGACCACCCCGTCGAGGGCGTCGGCGCTGTTCTTGGCGCGGACGAACACCGACAGGCCGGTGGAGTCGCAGAACGAGACGTCGGCCAGGTCGAAGACCAGCCGGCCCTGGCCGCGCTCGAGCAGGTCGGTGATGTGCGCCTGCAGCTGAGGCGCGGTGGCCATGTCCAGTTCGCCGGACACCGAGATGACCACCAGATCCGTCCGCTGCTCACTCTGCACCGTCAGAGACATCGCCAACCTCCTGTATCGGGGGGAACGGTACTCCACCGCGGCCGGTTACGCAGAAGTTGGTCTGCGTGTGGGTCGGGAAACGCTTGTTCGGAGGCAAGTAGTCTGGACCCGCCGCCGGCGCGGCGCCGCCGCCGGCGGCAGGGACCTTGCGACCCGACCGGCGTCGACCCACCAGCGCAGGGAGGCGCCCCGGTGACGCTCACGGCCGAGCAGCGCAGGCGGTTCGCCGACCTGGTGCGGACACCCGAGCACAGACTGGTCGCCCACTGGGGCGAGCTCGTCGCGGCCACCCCGCGGGGCCGTCTCGTCGAGGCGGAGCGGGCCCGCAGCCGGGCCCGCGTCGGCTCCAGCTCCACGGGTGGCCCACCCATCCTCAAGATCGGTGACGCGGTCGCCGCGCGGCTGTCCCTGGTCGACCAGACCAGGCAGGTCACCGCGGCCAGTGAGCTGGCCCGCAACACGCTCCAGCACGGCGGCGGCCGCGTCGAGGTCACCACCGTCGACAACGGCCGCCGCCGGGGCGTCCGTCTCTCCTTCGCGGATTCCGGGCCCGCCATCGCCGACCTGGACCTGGCGCTGACCGACGGCTACACCACCGCCGGCGGGTCGGGCCTCGGCCTCAGCGGCGCCCGCCGGCTGGTGGACGACTTCGAGGTCGACACGCGCCCCGGCCGGTACCCGGGTGACGGTCGTCACGTGGTCGCGGTGACCGGGGTCGTGGGGTGGCGATGACCGGCCCGGTCTCCGCCGGCGAGGAGGTGCCGGAGGAGGGCGCCTCCTCGCGCGTCGAGCGCCCCGGGCCGACCGGCCCGGTCCGCCGCGCGACCGACCGGCCGGCGTCGCGGTACGGCGGCTACTCCCGCCCCGGGCAGGGCACCGTGCGGGCCGTGCAGGCGTGGGCGACCGGGCCGGCGCCGCGGGACCGGACCGCCGGAGTGCCCCGCCCGCTCACCGGGGCGGCGGGGTGCGCCGACGGCTACGCCCGGCGGATGGCCGGCGGCGCGCCTGGTGGTCAGAATGGTGCTGACCGGGGCGGGCGTGGGACCGCGCGACGGGTCCAGCGGCTGCCGCCGGGCCGGCTGGTGGACGAGTCGGTGGTGGAGCTCACGACGGAGGCGACGATCGTGCGGATCAACCGCGGGCTTTCCGGCTCGGGCCGGGCGCGGACCCCGGACCGGCGGGCGCGGCGGCGCGTCGGGCTGACCGCCCGGGCACCCCGCACCCCGCCGGACGAGCCGGCCACCCGGAACGCGCGGCCGGTGTCGGCGCTGGCGGAGGCCCGCCGCCTGGTGGCGGTCCTCGGCGGCGAGCCGACCGTGGCCAGCGAGCCCGGGACCGGCAGCGTGTTCACCGTCCGGCTCCCGCCGCGCCCCGCCGAAGCCGGCCCGGCGGCGTGAGGACGTCCCGGTGACCGGTCCCGAGGACGCGGCCGTGCTGGTCGTCGACGACAGCGCGGCCAAGCGCTACCTGTTGGTGAGCTGGCTGAGCCGGGCCGGGTTCACCGTCCGGGAGGCGCGCACGGGCGCCGAGGCGCTGGACCGGCTCGGCGACGACCCGGTCGACGTCGTGGTGCTCGACGTGCGGCTGCCCGACATGACGGGCTTCGAGGTGTGCAAGAAGATCAAGGGCCACCCCCGGTACGCGGCTGTGCCCGTCATCCACGTCTCGGCGCACGCCGTGGACGTCGGGGACCGCACGGAGGGGCTCAACCAGGGCGCCGACGGCTACCTCGTCGAGCCGATCGACCCCGAGGAGCTGATCGCCTCCGTGCGGGCGGTGCTGCGCTACTACCGGGCGCGCCAGCGGGCGGAGCTGCTCGCCGAGCGGCTCAGCCGGCTGGCCCAGACGACGGTGGAGCTGAACTCCGCGGCCACCCTGATCGGCCTGCTCAAGGCCGCGGTGCGGGGCACCGCGCGGATCTTCGACGGCCCGGCGGCGGTCGTGGTCAGCAGCGGGGACGGCGAGCGGCTCGCCGGGGTGGCCGAGGCGCCGGACGCCCGCGTGCACGTGCACCCCTGGCGGGACGGGCCCGACGACGCCCGTGCCCCGGTGGGCTCCACCGTGCGGACGGTCGCGCCGGGCGGCTGGCCGGTGGCGGACTGGGCCGCCAGCGTGCCGACCCAGGTCGCCACCGCCCGGCTGCGGGCCGACCGCCCGGCCGTGCACGTGGCGGTGACCGCCGACGGGCCGGGCCAGCGCTCGGTGCTCAGCCAGCTCAGCCAGGCCGTCGCCGCGGCCGCCGAGGCCCAGCGCTCCTACGACGAGGAGCACCGGATCGCGGTGACGCTCCAGCGCAGCCTGCTGCCGCGGCGGCTGCCGGCCGCGCCGGGGATCGACCTCGCGGTGCGCTACGTGCCGGCCGGTCGCCAGACCGAGGTCGGCGGGGACTTCTACGAGCTCACCCTGATCGACGGCCGGCTCGTGGTGGCGATCGGGGACGTGGCGGGGCACTCGCTGCACGCCGCCACCGTGATGGCCGAGCTGCGGCACGCCCTGCGCGCGTACGCGGTGGACGGCCAACCGCCGGGCGCGGTGCTGGAGCGGCTGAACCGGCTGATCGGCCTGCTGCTGCCCGGCGAGTCGGCCACCATCTGCCTGCTCACCCTCGACCCGTCCACCGGTGCCGTGCGGCTGGCCAACGCCGGTCACCTGCCGCCGCTGCTGCTGGCCGACGGGCGGAGCGAGTTCATCACCCACCGGGGGCCGCTGCTCGGCGCGCGGGCCGACCGCCCGGCCGACCTGGAGTTCACCCTCCCGCCGGGCGGCACGCTGCTGCTCTACACCGACGGCCTGGTGGAGCGTCGGGACGCCGACATCGACGCCGGCCTGGCCACCCTGGCCGCGGCCGCGGCCACGACGGAGGCGGACCTGGACGGCTACTGCGGCCGGCTGCTGGCCGAGCTGAGCACCGGGCAGGTGGAGGACGACATCGCGATCGTGGCGGTCCGCCGGCACCCCGGCGGGTGAGCGGCGACTCTCCAATTCGGATCCACGTCTTGCCCCCGGGGGTATGGTGGATTGACCAACCCGCCAGGGGGTGAGGTCACATGTCGTCCTTCCACATCGTTCGACTCAGCCACGCCGCACTGGTCTGGGCGGACCGTCCCCTCGGCGGGGCGGTCGGCCCGGAGCTGCACCGGGAGCTGCAGATGCTCGTCGACGAGGGGGCCACCCCGCTCGTCGTCGACCTCGTCCGGGTACCGGCCATCGACGACACGGTGGTGGCCGTGCTGGCGATGATCGCCTCGCAGGCAGGCCACCGCGGGCGCACGGTGGAGCTGCGGCTGGTCGGCGGTCGGCGGTTCACCGTCCGCGACGCCATCGGGCTGCGCCGGGCGCTCGCCGAGGCGTTCCCCACCGCGGCCTGACGCCACCGGCCGGCGGCGCCGCGACCCGGCGGGCCCGCGGCGCCGACCCGGGTCAGCGGGTCAGGCCGAGCTGGTCGAGGATCCAGGCGAGGATGAACGCCTCCTCCCGCCAGGCGTCGTACCGCCCGCTCGGCCCGCCGTGCCCGGCCTCCATCTCGGTCTTGAGCAGGTAGTGCCCGGCCGGCGCCACGGCGCGCAGCCGGGCGATCCACTTGGCCGGCTCGTGGTAGAGCACCCGGGTGTCGTGCAGGCTGGTGACCGCCAGGATCGCCGGGTACGACACCGGCGCGACGTTCTCGTACGGCGAGTACGACTTGATGTAGGCGTAGACCTCGGGGTCGGCCAGCGGGTTGCCCCACTCCTCCCACTCGGTGACCGTCAACGGCAGCGAGGGGTCCAGGATCGAGGTCAGCGGGTCCACGAACGGCACCTGCGCGACCACGGCCCGGAACGCCTCCGGGGCCGTGTTGGCCGCCGCCCCCATGAGCAGGCCGCCGGCCGAGCCGCCGCGGGCCACCAGCGCCCCGTGACTCGTCCAGCCCGCCTTCACCAGGTGGCGGGCGGCGGCCACGAAGTCGGTGAACGTGTTCTTCTTGGCCAGTAGCCGGCCCTGCTCGTACCAGCGCCGGCCCAGCTCCCCGCCGCCGCGCACGTGCGCCACCGCGAAGACCACCCCGCGGTCCAGCAGCGACAGCCGCGAGATGGAGAACCACGGGTCCATGCTCGCCTCGTAGGAGCCGTAGCCGTAGAGCACCGCGCCCGCGGTGCCGTCGCGCGGGGTGCCGGCCCGGCAGACCAGCGAGATCGGCACCCGGGTGCCGTCGTCGGCCAAGGCCCACTCCCGGTGCTGCTCGTAGTCGGCCGGGTCGTACGGGCGGCCGTCCGGCCCGGGCAGCACCGGCTGCCGCTTGCGCAGCACCAGCCGGCCGGTGGTCAGCTCGTAGTCGTACACCGAGTCCGGGGTCACCAGGGAGGCGTAGCGCAGCCGCACCCAGGCCGTGTCGTACTCCGGGTTGGTGTCCAGCCGGACCGTGTAGAGCGGCTCGGGCAGCTGCACGTCGCGGCTGTCGGTGCTGCCGACGGGCAGCACCCGCAGGCCGGTCAGGCCGTCGGTGCGCAGCGACACCACCAGGTGGTTGGCGAACGCGTCCACCTGCTCCAGCCGGGTGCCCGGGGTGTGCGGGATCAGCGACACCCAGTCGCCGGGGGCGTCGGCCGAGGTGTAGGCCAGGGCGAAGTCCTCGGCCCCGTCGTTGTGCAGGATCAGGAAGCGGTGCCCGTGGTGCTCGACCGAGTACTCGACGCCCTGCCGGCGCGGGGCGATCACCACCGGCTCCGCGGTCGGGTCGCCGGCCGGGATCGCCCGGACCTCGCTGGTGAGCTTGCTGTGCGCGTCGATGAGGACGAACTTCTCCGAGCGCGTCAGCTCGACGCCCACCCAGAACCGCTCGTCCTGCTCCTCGTACACCAGCACGTCGGCGGCGGCCGGCGTGCCCACGGCGTGGCGCCACACCCGGTGCGGCCGCCATGCGGCGTCCACCGTGAGGTAGAACAGTGTCCGGCCGTCGGCCGACCAGGCCGTGCCGTACGAGGTGTCGGGCACCTCGTCGGCCAGCACGTGGCCGGTGCTCAGGTCCTTGACCCGCAGGGTGAACCGCTCGTTGCCGGTGAAGTCGGTGGAGAAGGCCAGCCACCGCCCGTCCGGGCTGACGTCGAAGGTGCCCAGCGCGAAGAAGTCGTGCCCCTGGGCGAGCGCGTTGCCGTCGAGCAGCACCTCCTCGCCGTCCAGCGGACCGCCGTCGGCCGGCTCCGGCGGGTCGGTCTCGCCGGGCCGCACGGCGCGCCGGCAGTGGATGGCGTACTGCTGGCCCTCCACGGTGCGGGTGTAGTACCACCAGCCGCCCTTGCGCACCGGGACCGACAGGTCGGTCTCCCGGGTGCGCTGCTTGATCTCGCCGAACAGCTCCCGGCGCAGCCCCTCCAGGTGCGCCGTGGTGGCCGCGGTGTAGGCGTTCTCCGCCGCCAGGTAGGCGACCGTGTCCGGGTCGTCCTTGTCGGCCAGCCAGGCGTACTCGTCGACGACCAGGTCGCCGTGGTGGAGGCGCTCGGTGGGGGTGCGGCGGGCGATCGGCGGTCGGTCGGCTGGGTGCGTCGTCACGCCCGATCACGTTACCGGTCCCGGCCGGCCGGGCGCGGCGGCCCGGCCCCCGCCGGCTGGTTCGAACATGTGTACGATGAGGCGTGCGGGGAGCGGTCGGCCGATCGGGGGAGCGCGATGCACGCGGTCGTACGGGAGCTGGGCGCGATCTGCGGGGCCGACTTCGTCCGGCCCGCCGGCGCCGCCGACGCCGTGGCCGGTGTGCCGGCGCGCGTGGTCGCCGCTCCCGGCACCATCGCGGACCTGGTCGCCGCCGTGCAGGTCGCCCGCGCCCGCGATCTGCGCGTGGCGGCCCGCGGCGCGGCGACCAAGCTCGACTGGGGCGCACCGCCGGCGGGGGTGGACCTGATCATCGACACCGGGCGGCTCGGCGGCGTGTGGCACCACTGCCGGGCGCGGCGGTTCGTCGAGGTCGGGGCCGGCACCCCGGTCCGGCTGCTCCAGCGGCGGCTGGCGCCGCTCGGGCAGCGGCTGGCGCTGGATCCCCCGGCGGCCGGGGCCACGGTCGGCGGCGCCCTGGCCGCCGGCGAGGTCGGTCCGCTGGCGCACCGGTTCGGCGCGCCGGCCCAGCAGCTGCTGGCGTGCAGCTACCTCGGTGCGGACGGCGCGCTGCACCACCTGGAGACCGCGGCCGGTCCGCCCGCGGCGGCGGACGCGCCGGGGCCGCCGGCCGAGTGGGCCGCCCGCGGCGCGGTGATGGTCTCGGCGACGCTGCCGGTGACCGCGGTGCCGCCGGCCCGGGCGTGGGTGCACCGCAGCGTGTGGACCCCGGCCGAGGCCCGCGACGCGGCCGCGGCGGTGTCCGCCGCCGGCCCGGCGCCGGCCGCGGTGGAGGTGGACCTGCCGGCCGCCCCGCCGGCGCTGCTGCCGCGGCGGCGCGGCCGCGTCGGCCCGGGCACCCTCGCGGTGCTGCTGGAGGGCCGGGCGGGGCCGGTGCGGGCGCAGGCGGCCGCGGTGTGCGCGGCGCTGCGCGGCGGCGCCGCGCTGTCGGCGGAGCCACCGGCGTGGTGGGGCCGGTACCCGTTCGGCCCCGACGAGGTGGCGCTGCGGCTGACGGTGCCGCCCGCGCACGTCGCCGCCGCGGTGTACGCGCTGCGCGACGTGGCCGGCGCCGGGGTGCCGGTGCGCGGCGGCGCGGGGCTGGGGGTGCTGCACGCCGCGCTGCCCGGCCGCTGGCCGCCGGAGCGGGTCGCGGCGGTGCTGGCCGGCGTGCGCGCGGTGCTCGCCGGCCGCGCCGGGTCCTGCACGGTGCTGGCGGCGCCGCCGCCGCTGCGCGGCCTGGCCGACCTCTGGCGCGACGCGGCCCGCCCCTGACCGCCGCCGGCCTCGCTGGCGCGGGTGCGCCGCGCGCACCGCGCGGGCGGGACAGACGAGGGCCGGCGGCCCGGCGGCGGCGTCGGGCGGGTCGCCGTACCGGGCGGGACAGACGAGGGCGGGAGCCGGTTGCCCGGCTCCCGCCCCTGTGGTGCTGCGTGGTGCTGCGGTCAGGTCAGCCGTTGCCCGCCTTGATGGCGGAGATCAGCTCACCGTTGGTGGTGTCACCGGACAGCTCCCAGAAGAAGGTGCCGCCGAGACCCTGGTTGCGGGCGTAGGTCATCTTGCCCGCGATGGTGGACGGGGTGTCGAAGCTCCACCACTGCCCGCTGCAGAACGAGTACGAGGTGCCGCCGACCGTGCCGGTCGAGGGGCAGCGGGTCTTGAGGACCTTGTAGTCCTCGATGCCCGCCTCGTACGTGCCCGGCGCCGCACCGGTCGCGGTGCCGCCCGGAGCGGACTGCGTCACGCCGGTCCAGCCGCGGCCGTAGAAGCCGATGCCGATCAGCAGCTTGCTGGCCGGGATGCCCTTGCCCTTGAGCTTCTGGATCGCGGCGTCGGTGTTGAAGCCCTGCTTCGGGATGCCCGGGTACGACGTCAGCGGCGAGTGCGGGTTCGTCGGGCCCTTGGCGTCCCAGGCGCCGAAGAAGTCGTACGTCATCGGCATGAGCCAGTCCAGGTGCTGGGCCGCGCCGGCGTAGTCGGTGGCGTCGATCTTGCCACCCGGCTCGCCGTCGGCGGTGATCGCCGCGGTCACCAGGTTGCCCGAACCGAACCGGGCACGCACGGCCTGGGCCACCCGCTTGAACGCGTCCGGACCGCTGGTGTCACAGGTCAGGCCGCAGGCGTTCGGGTACTCCCAGTCCAGGTCGATGCCGTCGAACACGTCCGCCCAGCGCGGGTCCTCGATCAGCTTGTAGCACGAGTCCGCGAAGGCGGTCGGGTTCTGCGCGGCCTGGGTGAAGCCGCCGGACCAGGTCCAGCCACCGACCGACATGAGCACCTTCAGGTGCGGGTGCTTCTTCTTCAGCTTGCGCAGCTGGTTGAAGTTGCCGCGCAGCGGCTGGTCCCAGGTGTCGGCAACGCCGTCGACGCTCTGGTCGGCGGTGTAGGCCTTCTCGTACTCGGCGTAGGAGTCACCGATCGTGCAGCGGCCGCCGGTGGTGTTGGCGAACGCGTACAGGATGTGGGTCAGCTTGCTGGCCGAGCCGCTGGTGTCGATGTTCTTGACGTGGTAGTTGCGGCCGTAGACGCCCCACGCGGTGAAGTAGCCGACGAGCTTCTTGCCGCCCGGCGGGACCGAGGTCGGCGGCGCCGT
>DATMJT010000037.1:0-4629 GCA_035553735.1 Pilimelia sp. | reverse complement strand
GGCGCGGGCTGCTCGGCGCCGCCGCGGCCGGCGCCGCCAGCGCGGCGGCCGGGTGCACCCCGGTGCGGCGCGACGGCGGCCCCGGCGCCGAGCAGCCCGCGCCGGCCCTCGACCCGGCGAGCTGGGAGAGCGTCCGCGCCCAGTTCGCCGCGCAGCCCGGCGAGGCGCACCTGGCCCGGTATGTCTTCGCCAGCCACCCGGCCGCGGTGCGCGCGGCCGTGGAGCGCCACCGCGCGGGCCTGGACCGCGACGCGGTCGGCTACCTGCACGCCCACGAGGAGCGGCTGGACGCGGCCGTGGCCGCCGCCGCCGCGGCGTACCTGGGGACGAGGGCCGACCAGGTGGCCTTCACCGACTCGACGACCATGGGGCTCGGCCTGCTCTACGCCGGCCTGGCGCTGCGGCCCGGCGAGGAGATCGTCACCACGGAGCACGACTTTTACGCCACCCACGAGTCGCTTCGGCTGCGGGCCCGCCGCGACGGCGCGACCGTGCGCCGGATCCGGCTCTACGACGATCCGGCCCGGGCCACCGCGGCGGCGATGGTGGCCGCGGTGGCGGCCGGGGTCACGCCGCGCACCCGGATCCTCGCGCTCACCTGGGTGCACTCCAGCACCGGCGTCCGGCTCCCGGTGGCGGAGCTGGCCGAGGCGGCCCGCGCCCGCAGCCGCCGGGTGCTGGTGTGCGTGGACGGGGTGCACGGCTTCGGCGCCGAGGATGCCGGGCCCGACGACCTGCGTTGCGACTTCCTGGTGTCGGGCACCCACAAGTGGCTGTTCGGGCCGCGCGGCACCGGCGTGGTCTGGGGATCGGCCGCCGGCTGGCACGCGTACACCCCGGTGATCCCGACCTTCGACCGGCGGGGCTTCGGCGGCTGGCTGGGCTTCGCGGGGGCCGGGCCGCCGCCCGGGCCGGCGGCCACGCCCGGGGGCTACCACTCGTTCGAGCACCGCTGGGCGCTGGCCGAGGCGTTCGACCTGCACCAGCGCATCGGCCGGGCGCGGGTGGCGGCCCGCACCCGGGAGCTGGCCGCCGCGCTGCGGGAAGGGCTGGCCGGGCTCCGCGGGCTGCGGCTGGTCACCCCGGCGGACCCGGGGCTGTCGGCCGGCATCGTGTGCTGCGAGGTGCCCGGGGTGCCGGTGGGCGAGGCGGTGGCCCGGCTCGCCGCCCACCGGGTGGTCGCCACGGCCACCCCCTACCAACCGTCCTACCTGCGGTTCGGGACCACGATGCTGAACACCGCCGAGGACGTCGAGGCCGCGCTGCGGGCGGTGCGCACGCTGCTGTGAGCGGCCGGGTGCCGGGCTCTGCGGCGGGGTGCCGGTCGACCGCCCGGCCGGCGACCCGCGCCGGGTCGCCGGTGTGGTCGCCCGGACGCCCCTGGCGGCTGGCGGTCGCGACCCTATCGGGGAGGACGCGCGGTGGCCGCCAACGGTACGGTGTCCGGCGGACACCGGACCCGGGGAGCACTCGTACGTGGACCGCACCTTCCAGGTCGACCTGCGCGGCGTCGTCGACCTGCTCAGTCACCATCTCTACGCCAGCCCGCGGGTGTACGTGCGCGAGCTGCTCCAGAACGCGGTGGACGCGATCACCGCGCGGCGGGCCGTCGAGCCGGGCGCCCCGGCCCAGGTCTGGATCGAGCCGCCCGAGGTGACCGGCGACGGCAGCCTGCGGGTGCACGACACCGGGATCGGGCTGACCGAGCCGCAGGTGCACGAGCTGCTGGCCACCATCGGTCGCAGCGGCAAGCGGGACGAGCTGGGCTTCGCCCGGCACGAGTTCCTCGGCCAGTTCGGCATCGGCCTGCTGTCCTGCTTCCTGGTCGCCGACGAGATCCGGATGTTGACCCGGGCCGGGGACGGGCCGACGGTGCGGTGGACCGGGTACGCCGACGGCCGCTACACGGTGGACCTCGCCGCGCCGGACCAGCGGCGGGCCGAGCCGGGCAGCACGGTCGTCCTGCTGCCCCGCCGCGAGGCCGAGCACTGGCTGTCCGGACCCACCGTGACGGAGCTGGCCCGGCTGTACGGCTCGCTGCTGCCGGTCAGCGTCCGGGTGGCCGGGGAGGAGATCACCGGGGAGCCGCCGCCGTGGGCGGACCCGGCCACCGGGCGCCCGGGGGCGTCCGGCCCGGCGCGGCGGGCGGCCCTGCGGGAGTACGCCCAGCGGGTGCTCGGCTTCGCCCCGTTCGACGTGATCGACCTGCACGTGCCGGAGGCCGGGCTGACCGGGGCGGCGTTCGTGCTGCCCGCGCCGGGCAACCCGGCCGGGCGGTCCGGGCACCGGGTCTACCTCAAGCGGATGCTGCTGGCCGAGGGCGCCGAGGGCCTACTGCCGGAGTGGGCGTTCTTCGCCCGCTGCGTCGTCGACGCCACCGAGCTGCGGCCCACCGCCAGCCGCGAGGCGCTGTACGCCGACGGCCTGCTGGAGTCCACCCGCGAGGCGCTCGGCGACCAGCTGCGGGGCTGGCTGGTCCGGCTCGCCGCCGGCGACCCGGGGCGGCTGACCGAGTTCCTGCGGGTGCACCACCTGGGGGTGAAGGCGCTCGCGCTGCACGACGACGACATGCTGCGGCTGGTCGACGAGTGGTGGCCGATGGAGACCAACATGGGCCGGATGCCGCTGGCGGAGTTCCGCCGCCGCCACGGCCTGGTCCGCTACACGGCCACCATCGACGAGTTCCGCCAGCTGGCGGCCGTCGCCGCCGCGCAGGACGTGGCGGTGGTCAACGGCGGCTACACGTACGACTCGGAGATCATCGCCCGGCTGCCGGCGCTGGACCGCGCGATCCTCGTCGAGCAGGTGGAGCCGACGGACCTGACGACCCGCTTCGAGACCGTGGACCCGGGCGTGCAGCTGCGCCTGCAGCCGTTCCTGGCGACCGCGCAGCGCGCCCTGGACCGGCTGGGCTGCGAGGTGGTGCTGCGCGCGTTCGACCCGGTGTCGCTGCCCGCGCTGTACCTGGTCAGCCGCTCGGCGGCGTTCCACGGGGAGCTGCACGCCACCCGGGAGCGGGTGGACGAGGTGTGGGCCGGCGTGCTCGACGCCCTCGCCGCGTCCGGCCCGCCCGACCGTCCGCAGCTGGTGCTCAACCACCGCAACCCGCTGGTGCGCCGGGTCGGCACCCTGGCCGACCCGGCGTTGGTCGAGCTCGCGGTCGAGGCGCTCTACGGCCAGGCGCTCCTGCTGGGCTACCACCCCATCCGGCCCGCCGACGCCGCCCTGCTCAACAGCTCGTTCCTGGGCCTGCTGGGCCGGGCGCTGCCGGGCCCGACCCAGGACGGCGACGCGCTGCCGGGCGGTGCCGGGTGAGGGGGCCCGACCAGCTGCGGCAGCTCATCCGCCAGGGCTGGGAGATGCCGGACGGCCCCGGCCAGATCGCACTGGCCGAGGAGGTGGTGCGGCACGCCGACGCGCTGGGCGACCGCACGCTGTCGTTCGACGCGCGGATGCTGGCCACCTCGGCGTACCACCGCGGCGGTGAACCGGCGAAGTCCTTCGTCACCTTCTCGTGGTGCCTGGCGGAGTTCGACGCCGACCCGGGCTCCCGCGACCCCAGCGATGACCGGCTGCTGCGCTGGTTCTTCAAGTACGTCGTCTCGTCGCTGCCCCGGTTCCCGGAGGTGCCGCTGGCGCGCACCGCGGCGGTGCTGGACGACATGGAGCGGCGGTACCGCCTCGGCGGGCACAGCATGCACGCGGTCTACAACCTGCGGTGGCTGCTGGCCCGGCACGTCGGCGACGAGGAGGCCACCGACGAGTGGTACGCGCGCTGGTGCGCCGCCCCGCGCGACGAGAACTCCGACTGCGCCGGGTGCGACCCCACCGAGCGGATCCTGCACCTGGTCGAGCGCGGCCGCGACGCCGAGGCGGTGGCGCTCGCCGAGCCGGTCCTGGCCGGTCAGCTGACCTGCGCGGAGCAGCCGCAGTCGATGCTGACCGAGCTCCTGCTGCCCTACCTGCGCACGGGCCGGTTGGCGGAGGCCCGCGACGCGCACCGCCGCGCGTACCGGGCGCACCGGGGAAACGTGGCCAACCTCGTCGCGGTGGCCAGCCACCTGACGTTCTGCGCGCGTACCGGCAACGAGGTGCGCGGCCTGGAGATCGTGCAGCGGCACATCGACTGGCTGGACCGGGCGCCGTCGCCGTACGCGGCGATGGAGTTCGCCGCGTCCGCGGCGCTGGTGCTGGGCCGGCTCTGCGCCGCGGGCCACGGCGACCTGCCCGTGACCCGCCGCGCCGCGGGGGACCGCCCGGCCGGCGACACCACGGTGGCCCGGCTCGCCGCCGAGCTGCGCGAGCTGGCCACCGGCCTGGCCGCCCGGTTCGACGCCCGCAACGGCACCGGCTACCAGAGCGGCCGGATCGCCGCCCGGCTGGTCGCCGAGCCGTTGGTGGAGTACCTGCCGCTGTCGGCCACCGCCCGCCCGCCCCGTCCGCCGTCAGCCGGCGGGGGCACCGGCCCCGCCGCCACCGGGGTCGTCATCGCCACCGCGGGCGCCATCGCCGCCGGCAGCGCCGGGGCCGGGACGGTGCCCGCCGGGCCGGGCGGGGTGCCGGAGGCGCCGGGCGCCGGAGCCGGGCCGGCACCGGCGATCCCGGCCGGCGCCACCGCCGAGGAGCTGC
>DATMJT010000036.1:0-3813 GCA_035553735.1 Pilimelia sp. | reverse complement strand
GGACCTGGACCGGGTGGGCGGCCTGATCGACCTGCACGGCGGGTCCGGCGCCGCCGGGCTGCGCCTGGCGGCCCGCCACCGCGGGCTGCGGGTGCACGTCCGCGCGGCCGATCCCGCCCAGGCCGAGGCGGCCCTGCGGGCCGCCAAGGAGCACGGCCTCGACGCCCGGGTCACCGTCGCGCCCGGCGACGCGGTGCCGGTCGAGGCGACCTACGAGCTGGCCCTCGGCATCGAGGGCAGCCACCTGGTCGCCGACAAGCCGGGCTACCTGGCCGGGATCGCCGCCGTGCTGCCCGAGGGCGGCCGGTTGCTGCTCGCCGACTTCCTCGCCGGCGACGCCGAGCTGGCCGACGACCGGGTCGGCGTGGTGGTGCCCACCCCGCAGCGGTGGGCCGACCTGCTCGCCGACGCGGGGTTCGTACTCGACGCGGCGGTCGACGCGAGCGCCCCGGTCGGCCACTTCCTGGCCGACTTCGACGTCGACCAGAACACCGCCGCCCTCGACCCGGCGGCCAGGGGCCGATGGCGGTTCCACACCGACCTGGCCGTGCCGCTGGAACGGGGCAGGGCGGCGTACCTGCTGCTGCGGCTGCGCAAGGACACCGCGACCGAACCGGCCGCCCGGCGCGCCGGCAACCGGGCCCGCATCGCCGCGACCACCCCGTACGCCGAGGCGGTGACCCGCCGATGACCGCCACGATCCCGACGGCCGAGGCCGGGGCGCGCCCGGCCGAGCTGGCCGCCCGGCTGTCGGCGGCGGCCGACGCCGCCCTCGCCGGGGCGGACCCCGGGGCCGGGCTCGCCGTGCAGCGCGGCATGGACGCGTTGACCGTCCTGGGCCGCCGCATGCTGGCGAGCGCGGTGCGGCGGATGGGCGCGTTCGCCGCGGCCGGTGAGCGGGGCCGCCCCGCCGAGCTGGCCGAGCGGCTGGGGGTGGTCGACGCGCACCGGCGGCTGTTCGACGCGCTGCTCGACATCCTCGTCACCGCCGGCATGCTGCGCCGCGAGGGTGCCGAGCTGGTGGCCGTCCACGCCCTGCGCGAACTCACCGCGCCCGAGGTGGACGCCATGGTCGCCGGGGTGGCGGCGGAGTTCCCGGCCACCGGACCGAGCGCGCGGCTGCTGCGCCGGTGCCTGGCGGCCTACCCGGAGGTGCTCACCGGCGCACGGCCCGCCACGGAGGTGCTCTTCCCGGGCGGTGCGCCGGCGGCCGAGGACCAGGCGCCCACGGCTGCCCACGACGGCGGTGCGGTCGCCGCCGCGGTGGTGGCCGAGTGCGTCCGCGCGCGCCTGGAAGCGGCGCCGCGGGCGTCGGTGGTCGAGTTGGGCGCCGGGACCGGCGGGGCCACCGCGCGGGTGCTGCCCGCCCTGGCCTCCTTCGGCGACCGGCTGCGCTACGTCTACACCGACGCGTCGGCCCGGTTCACCGAGTACGGGCGGCAGCGGTTCGGCCGGGACCACGGCTTCGTGGACTTCGCCCGGTTCGATGTCGCGGAGGACTCCGGCACCCACGGCATCCCGGTGGAGGAGGCTGACGTGCTGCTCGCCGCGGACGTCCTGCACGGCGTGGCGGACGTTGACGCCGCCCTGGCCAACGCCGCGGCGCTGCTGCGGCCCGGCGGTGCCCTGGTGCTGGCCGAGGCCGTCTCGGCGCCGGAGCCCTGGACCATGGTGTTCGGCCTGACCCCGGACTGGTGGCCCGCCCGGGAGCGGCCCGGGCTGCCCGGCTCGCCGTTGCTGGCGGCCGACCAGTGGCGGGCCGCGCTCAGCCGGGCCGGCTTCGAGGCGATCCGGGTCCACCCCCTGCCGCCGGGTGTGGACGAGGACGACGCGCCGGAGGCGGTCATCGTGGCCCTGCGCGCGGCGCCCGCATCCCCGCCCGCAGCCGCCTCCGCAGGCCCGCTGGTCTCCACGGCCGCGCCCACGCCCACCGCTACGCCCACGCCCACTCCCACTCCCGTACCCGCGCCCGGGCCGGCGGCGCCCGCCGCGGTGTCGCGTGCCGCCGTCGCCGCGCGGCCGGGACCGTCCGATCCGGACACCGACGGTCCGGTGGCGATCATCGGCCTGAGCGTCCGCCTCCCCGGGGCGCCCGACGCGCGCCGGTACTGGGAGCTGGTCGTGTCCAACCGCAGCGCGATCGGCGAGATTCCGGCCCGGCGCTGGGACTGGCGCGAGCACTACGCCGCGCAGCCGCAGGGCCGGGAGGTCGTCACCAAGAGCCACTCCCGGTGGGGTGCCTTCCTGGAGGACTTCGACCAGTTCGACGCGGAGTTCTTCGGCATGACCGAGCAGGAGGTCCGCAACACCGACCCGCAACAGCGGATCTTCCTACAGGAGTGCTGGAAGGCCCTGGAGGACGCGGGGTACTGCCCGCACGCCCTGGACCCGGAGGTGCGCCGGGCCACCGGGGTGTTCGCGGGCGCGTCCAAGCTGGGCTTCGACCGGCTCGGCGCGGACCGCGGGGTCGACCTGCCGCGGACCTCGTTCGGTGACATGGTCAACCGCGTCTCCTACCAGCTGGACCTCGGCGGGCCCAGCAAGCCCGTGGACACCGCCTGCTCCTCGGCGCTGGTCGCACTGCACGAGGCGGTGGAGAGCCTGCGGTCGGGGCAGTGCGCGATGGCGCTCGTCGGCGGGGTGAACCTGTACCTGCACCCGTCCACCTACGCCGAGCTGGGCGCGGTCAGGATGCTGTCCAACCGGCCGGAGTGCCCGGCGTTCGGCATCGGCGGCAACGGCATCGTCCCGGGCGAGGGCGTCGGCGTCGTGGTGCTCAAGCGCCTCGCCGACGCCCTGCGGGACCGCGACGACCTGCGCGCGGTCATCCGCGGCAGCGCCGTGAACCACAACGGGCGCACCGTCGGTTTCACCAGCCCGAGCCCGCGGCGCCAGGCCGAGGTGATCAGCGCGGCGCTGCGCCGGGCGGGCGTCGAGGCCGACACGGTGAGCTACCTGGAGACGACCGTCAACGGCACCGAGATCGGTGACGCGGTGGAGATGACCGCGGTGACCCAGGTCTTCGGTGGTCGAGCCGAGGCGACCGGGCGTTTCCGGCTCGGCTCGGTCAAGCCCAACATCGGCCACGGCGAGGCGTCCTCGGGCATCGCCCAACTGTCCAAGGTGGTGCTGGCGCTGGGCGCGCGGACCCTGCCCCCGACCCGGCTGCCGGCGGCCCTCAACCCGGCGATCGACCTCGACCGGCTGCCGTTCGAGCTGTCGGACACGCCCGCGCCGTGGGATCCGCCGATCGTGCGCGGTCAGCGGCAGCCGCGCCGCGCCGGCGTCACCGGCATCGGTGCGGGCGGAGCGAACGCCCACGTCGTGCTGGAGGAGGCTCCGGAGGTCCAGGTCCGGGCCAGCGCCGGGCCCGCGCTCCTCGTGCTGTCCGCGCGGACGCCGGAGCAGCTGGCCGCCACCGTCGACAACTGGCGCGACCACCTGCGCGCCCACCCGGAACTCGACCTGGCCCGGGTCGCCTACACCAGCCAGGTCGGCCGGGAACCCATGCGGTTCCGGCTGGCTCTGGTTGCGGAGAGCGTCGCCGAGGTCGTCGACCGGCTCGACCGGTGGCGCTCCGGCGACACCGCCGCGGTGACGACCGGCGAGGCGCAGCGGCCCGCGTCCGCCGTGCGCGCCGAGCGGGCCAAGGGGCGGCCGCTGACCGAGCTGGCCCGGGTGTGGGCGGCCGCCCCTTGGCCCGCTCGGCGCGCACGGCGGACGCGGGCCGCTGCGCCTCGCCGGTCGTCACCGCGGCGGTGTCGCCGGAGCGCCACCGGTCGAGCCGGTCGACGACCTCGGCGACGCTCTCCG
>DATMJT010000035.1:0-3357 GCA_035553735.1 Pilimelia sp. | reverse complement strand
ATCCACCGGGCGGCGCGGGCGCTGGCGGCCGCGGTGCGGGGCGAGCTGGTGACCGCCGCCCGGTTCCACCCGCGCACCGGCATCCAGGCGGCCGTCGTCACCGGCCGCACCGTCCGCGAGGTCGAACCGCGCGGCAAGCACCTGCTGGTGTGGCTCGGCCGTGACGGCCGCGAGGACGTCGCCCTGCACACGCACCTGCGCATGAGCGGCTCGTGGCACATCTACGAGCGTGGGCACGCCTACGAGCAGGGGCGCGCGTGGTCGCGGCCGGGACCGCAGGCCACCGCCGTGCTGGAGACCGCCCGCTGGGCAGCCGTGTGCTTCAACGCCCCCGTGTGCGAACTGCTCACGGCGGGGCAGGTCGCGCGTCACCCGGCGCTCGCCGGCCTCGGTCCGGACCTGGCGGCGACGGCACCGGACGTGGCGGAGGTCCGGCGGCGCATGGACGCGCAGGGGAGCCGCCCGCTGCTGGACGTCCTGCTCGACCAGCGCGTGTTCGCCGGCGTGGGCAACGTCTACAAGTCGGAGCTGTGCTGGCTGCACCGCGTCCATCCGCTGACGCCCGTTGGGCGGCTGGACGGCGCGGTGCGCGACGCGCTCATCGCCGACGCCGCGCCCGTACACGTACAGCCGGCCCGGCGCACGGCATGGTGCCCGCGCTGCCAGCCCGCCCCCTGACGCGGCGCGGTGCTACCGTCGTGGGATGGAGCTGGTCTACCGGCCTCTGGCCGCGACGATCAAAGCGGCGGTGCGGGTAATGGGGTGGCGGATCCTCGTCGCGGGCGGCGACGTCATCCCGCATTCGGGCGCCGCCGTGATCGCGTGCAACCACGTGAGTTATCTGGACCCGGTCATGCTCGGCCTGGCGACCGACCGGCGCGGCCGCCTGCCGCGCTTCCTGGCCAAGCGGGAGCTGTTCGCGATGCCGGTGTTCGGGGCCATGCTGCGCGAGATGCGCCATGTGCCGGTCGACCGGCGCGGCGCCGCGGCCCAGTCACTGCCGGAAGGGGTGGCGCGCCTGCGCGAGGGCCATCTCGTCGCGGTCTTCCCGGAGGCCACCATCCGCACGGAGTTCGACCCCGCCAACGGCAAGACGGGTGCCGCGCGCCTGGCGGTGGAGGCGGGCGTGCCGCTGATCCCCATGGGCGTGTGGGGCGGTCAGGCGATCGCGACCAAGGGGGAGAAGATCCAGTTGCGCCGCCGGGTGCCGCTGGCGATCCACGTGGGCGAGCCGCTGTGGCCCGCCCCCGGCGAGGACGCCCAGGCGCTGACGTGGCGGCTCATGGTGCGCATCGGGGAGCTGGCGAAGTCGGCACGCGAGGCCGTGGAGGGGCGGACCGGCTCCGCCACCCCGTGAACGCCGCAGCCCCGGCCGTGGCCGGGGCTGCGGGAAGCGTCGAGGACCCGGTGTCAGCCGACGATGGTGACGTTCGAGGCCTGCTCGCCCTTCGGCCCCTGTGTGATCTCGAACTCCACCTGCGCGCCCTCGGCGAGCGTCTTGAAGCCCGATCCCTGGATCGCCGAGAAGTGGACGAAGATGTCGTCACCGTCCTCGCGCGAGATGAAGCCGTAGCCCTTGTCGTCCGAGAACCACTTGACCGTGCCAACCGCCATGATGCCCTGCCCTTGTCTGTTGCGGTGCCGGCGGCCGCGGCCGCCCTGTACGGACGGACACGCTAGCAGCCGCTCGCGCGCCGGGGCAGGGGTTTCTTCGGCGCCGGTGGAAAACCCGCCTGCTGCTAGGGTGACTGCCGTCACGACCGCTTCGCGGCGCCGCGCCGCGTCATCCGCGCCTTTGGGGGTGCCCATGCGCCGCTTTGCGCCGCTGCTCGTCCTGGTCCTGCTCGCGTTCCCGCTCGCCGCCTGCGGCGACGACCCGCAGTCGCCGGATGTCGGTGAGGAGACGTTCGACGAGGCCACCGACGCGGAAGGCACGGAGACCGAGCAGACCCAGGAGGAGATCCCCATGGTGGAAGGCGACGCGGGCGTGACCGTGACCGGCGAGCCGGGCGCCAAGCCGCAGATCCAGGTCCCCGGCGGCGAGCCGCCGGCCCAGCTGACCTACACCGACCTGGTGGTCGGCGACGGCGAGGCCGCGCCGGAGGGCGCCAACGTGTCGATGCACTACGTCGGCGTGTCGTGGTCCAACGGCGAGGAGTTCGACTCCTCCTGGGACCGCGGGCAGACGCTGAACTTCCCGCTGTCCCAGCTCATCCTGGGCTGGCAGCGCGGGGTGCCGGGCATGAACGTCGGTGGCCGCCGCCTCCTGGTGATCCCGCCGGACCTGGGCTACGGCCCGCAGGGCACGGGCCCGATCGGGCCCAACGAGACGCTGGTGTTCGTGATCGACCTGGTGGGCCTGGGCTGAGCCCTCCGCCCGCCGCGCGGGCGGGCCGGCCGGGCGGGCGCGGTCGAGGAGCCGCCCGGCGGGGTAGGGTCGGGGGGTCCCGATTTCGACCCGAGGAGTTGAGCGCCCCGGCATGTGCGGGTTCAGCGGCGAGCTGCGGACCGACGGAGCGGCGGCGGACGTCGCCGCGGTGGACAGGATGGCGGGCCCGCTGGCCTGCCGGGGACCGGACGGCGCGGGGCTGTTCGCCCAGGGCCGCGTGGCGCTGGCGCATCGCCGCCTCAAGATCATCGACCTGTCGGACCGCGCCGCCCAGCCGATGCACGACGCGGACCTGGGCCTGACGATCGTCTTCAACGGCTGCGTCTACAACTACCCGCAGCTGCGCGCCGAGCTGGAGTCCGCCGGGTACCGGTTCTTCTCGCACGGCGACACCGAGGTGCTGCTGAAGGCGTACCACGCGTGGGGGGAGCGCTTCGTCGAGAAGCTTTCCGGCATGTTCGCGTTCGCGCTGGTGGAGCGCGACAGCGGCAAGGTCGTCCTGGGACGGGACCGGCTCGGCATCAAGCCCCTGTACTACACCCAGGAGCGCGGCCGCCTGCGGTTCGCCTCGACGCTGCCCGCGCTGGTGGCCGGCGGCGGCGTGGACACGAGCATCGACCCGGTCGCGCTGCACCATTACCTGACGTTCCACTCCGTGGTGCCCGCGCCGCACACGATCCTCAGCGGCGTGCGCAAGCTGGAGCCGGCGACGCTGCTGGTCCTGGAGCCGGACGGCACCCGCAGGACCGAGCGCTACTGGTCGCCGCCGTACACCCGCCACCCCGACCGTGCCGGCTGGAGCCCGCGCGACTGGGAGGACGCCGTGCTGGCCACGCTGCGCGGCTCGGTCCAGCGCCGGCTGGTGTCCGACGTCCCGGTGGGCGTGCTGCTGTCCGGCGGCGTCGACTCGAGCCTCGTCGTCGGGCTGCTGGCCGAGGCCGGCCAGCACGGGCTGGCCGGCCTCGGCC
>DATMJT010000034.1:0-3814 GCA_035553735.1 Pilimelia sp. | reverse complement strand
GCAGGCCCGCCGGGCGGGGCTGCGGTTGACGGCCAAGGACCTGTTCCTGCACCAGACGGTCGGCGAGCTGGCGGCGGCGCTGCCGGCGGGTCCGGCCGACGCCCCGGCGGAGCAGCCGGTGATCGAGGGCCCGGCCCCGCTCGGCCCGATCCAGCGGTGGTTCCTGGGCACCGAGACGGACCCCGCGCACCGCGACCACTTCGTCATGTCGATGCTGGTGGAGCTGGCCACCGACACCGACCCCGAGGCCCTGGCGACCGCGCTGGACGCGGTGGCCGCGCACCACGAGGCGCTGCGCACCCGCTTCCACCGCGCCGACGGTGACGGCTGGACCCAGCAGACCGGTGCCCGGCCGGGCGCCCTGCGCCGGCACGACCTGTCCGGCGTGGACCCGGCGGCGCGGGACGCGGCCATGCGCGACGCGGCGCTGGCCACCCAGACCGGGCTGGACGTGACGGCCGGGCCGGTGTGGGGCGGCGACCTGTTCACCTTCGGCGCCGGGCAGTCGCCGGCGCTGTTCCTGGCGGTGCACCACCTGGTGGTCGACGGGGTGTCGTGGCGGATCCTGCTGGGCGACCTGGAGGCGGCGTACGCGCAGGTGGTGGCGGGTCGGCCGGTGGAGCTGGCGCCGGTGGGCACGGCGTTCGGGCAGTGGGCGCACCGGATGGCGGGCCACGTGGCGGCCGGGGGGCTGGACGACGCGCTGCCCTACTGGGCCGCCGTCGACCCGTCGGCCGGCGCGGTGCCGGTCGACCGGGACGGGGCGAACACGGTCGGCTCCAGCCGCACGTTCTCCGTCCGGCTGGGCGCCGACGACACCGACGCGCTGCTGCACCGGGTGCCGGAGGCCTACCGCACCCAGGTCAACGACGTGCTCCTCAGCGCGCTGGGCCGGGCGCTGGCCGAGTGGACCGGCCGGGACGACGTGGTGGTCGGCCTGGAGGGGCACGGCCGCGAGGAGCAGCTGCTCGACGGGGTGGACCTGTCGCGCACCGTGGGCTGGTTCACCGCCGAGTTCCCGGTGGCGCTGCGGCTGCCGGCGACCGACGCCGGCTGGGGCGGCACGCTGAAGGCGGTCAAGGAGCAGCTGCGCGCGGTGCCGCACCGCGGCCTGAGCTACGGCGCGCTGCGCTACCTGAGCCCGCCGGACTCCCCGGCCGCCGCGGCGCTGGCCGGGCATGGTCAGCCGGCCGTCCTGCTGAACTACCACGGCCAGTTCGGCGGGGCCGGCGACGACGGGCCGCTCTACCGGGCCTGGCGGCCCGGGATCGGCGAGGACACGGCCCCCGGCATCGCCCGCGGCTACCTGCTGGAGATCACCGGCGCGGTCACGGACGGCGACCTGGAGCTGGGCTGGACGTACTCGACCGGCGTGCACGACGAGGCGACGGTGCGGCGGCTGGCCGAGCGGGTGCTGGCCGGGCTGCGGGAGATCGTGGCGCACTGCGCCGAGCCGGGCGCGGGCGGGCGTACCCCGTCGGACTTCCCGCTGGCCAGGCTCGACCAGGCGGCGGTGGACCGGCTGGTGGGCGACGGCGCGGACGTCGAGGACGTGTACCCGCTGACCCCGCTGCAGGCCGGCATGGTCTTCCACAGCCTGGTGGAGGAGGGCGCGTACGTGGACCAGCTCCAGGTGCGGCTGGCCGGCGTGGCCGACCCGGACGCCCTGGTGCGGGCCTGGCAGGAGACCGTGGACCGCAACCCGGTGCTGCGCACCGCCGTCGCCTGGCAGGACCTGCCGGAGCCGGTCCAGGTGGTGTACCGCCGGGTGACCGTGCCGGTGACCCGGCACGACCTGCGCGGGCTGCCCGCCGCCGAGCGCGACGCCGCGATCGCGCGGCTGGTGGCGGACGACCGCGCCGCCGCGTTCGACCTCGGCACCGCCCCGCTGCTGCGGCTGACCGTCGCCCGGCTCAGCGACGACGAGGTGCTGCTGGTGTGGAGCTCGCACCACGTGATCCTGGACGGGTGGAGCTCGGCGCAGGTGTTCGGCGAGGTGGCCGAGCGGTACGCCGCGGCCGTCTCCGGCCGCGCGCCGCGCCTGGAGCCCCGCCGGCCGTTCCGCGACTACCTGCGCTGGCTGTCCACCCAGGACACCGCGGCGGCCGAGCGGTACTGGCGTGGCCTGCTGGCCGGCGTCACCGAGCCGACCCCGCTGCCGTACGACCGGCCGCCGGTCGAGGCGCACCGCACCGAGTCGAGCGCCGCGGTGCGGGTGGAGCTGCCGGTGGCGGACTCGGCCCGCCTGCACGACGCCGCCCGCCGGCACGGCCTGACCGTCAACACGGTGGTCCAGGGCGCCTGGGCCGTGCTGCTGGCCCGGCACGCCGGCGCCGACGACGTGGTGTTCGGCACCACGGTCTCCGGCCGCCCGGCCGAGCTGCCGGGGGTGGAGTCCATGGTCGGCATGTTCATCAACACCGTGCCCACCCGGATCACCGTGCCGGTCGGTCAGGACACCGCGTCCTGGCTGCGCGAGCTCCAACTCCAGCAGAGCGAGTCGCGCCGCTTCGACCACGCCGCGCTGGCCCAGCTCCAGGCGTGGAGCGACGCGCCGCCGGGCCGCAACCTGTTCGACAGCATGGTGGCCTTCGAGAACTACCCGATCGAGGCCGGCGCCGACGACGCCGGCCCCCGGGTGACCGGCGTGGAGGCCGTCGACGTGACGACCTTCCCGCTCACGCTGAGCGCGTACGTGGACGACGACCGGCTGCGGTTCGAGCTGGCCTACGACCCGGCCCTGTTCGACGAGGGCACCGCCCGGGCGCTGGCCGACCGGCTGGCCGCGCTGCTGACGGGCATCGCCGCGGACCCGGCCACCCCGGTCGGTGACCTGCAACTGTCCGTCGCCGCCGAGGCCGACGGCGTGCTCACCGGGCCGGACCCGGTCGCCCCGGTGCCGGTCGGGGACCTGCTCACCGCCGGCGCCACGGCGGCCGGACCGGACGCCCCGGCCGTGCTGTATCCGAGAGACCCCGCGCCGGACGACGCCGCGCCGGCGTACGCCGCGCTGTCCTACCGGGAGCTGGACGCCCGGGCGTGCCGGCTGGCGCGCCTGCTGGTCGACCGGGGCGTGCGGCCCGAGGCCGTGGTGGCCCTGGTGCTGCCCCGCTCCGTGGACATGGTGGTGGCGCAGCTCGCCGTGCTGAAGGCGGGCGGCGCCTACCTGCCGGTCGACCCGCAGTACCCGGCCGACCGGATCGCCCTGATGCTGACCGACGCGCGCCCGGTGGTGGTGCTGGCCGGCAGCGACGCGGTCGACACCCTGGCCGGGCTCTCGCCGGCGCCGGTGCTCGGCGTCGACGCCGACGAGATCCGGGCCGACCTCGCGGCCCGCTCGCCGGACCCGGTGACCGACGCCGACCGGCCCGCCCCGCTGAGCGTGGATCACCCCGCGTACGTCATCTTCACCTCCGGGTCGACCGGCCGACCCAAGGGCGTGCTGGTCACCCACCGCGGCCTGGCCACCTTCGCCGCGGCCCTGTCCGCGCACACCGGGGTCCGCCCCGGCGACCGCGTGCTGCTGTTCTCCTCGCCCAGCTTCGACGCCAGCGTGCTGGAGCTGTGCACGGCCCTGCCCGCCGGCGCCGCCCTGGTCGTGCCGCCCGCCGGGCCGCTGGTGGGGGAGCAGCTCGCCGAGGCGCTGGCCGCCCGACGGGTGGCGCACGCGCTGATCCCGCCGGCCGCGCTGGCCACGGTGCCCGCCGACGCGCGGCTGCCCGAGCTGCGGACGCTGTTCGTGGGCGGGGACGCGTGCCCGGCGCCCACCGCTCCACCAGCTCCGCCGGGCCGGAGGATGATCAACGCGTACGGG
>DATMJT010000033.1:0-6716 GCA_035553735.1 Pilimelia sp. | reverse complement strand
GTGGTGGTGGCACCCTTGCGGGGTTCGTCATCGCCCGCTCACAAGCGGTGACGGTCAGCTACGCTCGGCCCGTGTCGGCTCTCGGGGGAGGCGGCAGGGACGGTGTACTCGTCCCGGCGCCCGTGACAGACGGCGGGGGCGCCCACACCGCCGTCGCGGAGCCGTCCGCCCCCGCCGCGTCACCACCACCGGACGGCGCCACGGGCCCCTCCGCCGGCACCGCCCCAGCCGCCCCTGCGTCGGCCGGGCCCGAAGCCCCTACCGAAGCCGTGATCGGCACCCCGGACTTGGCCGGACGGCTCGACCAGTCGTTACGGTTCAGCCTGCTGGCCAATGTCTGCGGCACGGTCGGCGTACTCGCCGTCCGCGTCTTCGTCGTGCCCGAGCCCTGGCTGCTGCTGGTGCTCGGCTTGCTGCTGGCCCACCAGGCCGCCGTCGGCGCGCTCGTCGTGCTGCTGCGTCGTCGCCGCCTGTCGACGGCGCAGGTCGCCTCGCTCTTCTGCCTCGCGGATTGGATGATCACGCTGGCGGTGACCGCGCTCGCCCCCGCAGGTGGCGCGGTGCTGGTCCCGATCGTCGTGGTCCGGGTCGTGACCGCCCTGCCCTACCTGCGAGGGGCTTCCCTGGCGCGGCTTCTGGCGGGCTGCGCCCTCGCCGGCAGCCTGGTCGCCGCCGCCAGCCGGTTCCCGGTCGAGGCGCTGGCCCACGACGTCCCCGGATGGGTGGTGACGGCGTTCGTGCTGGTGTTCGTACCCGCCGAGCTGATCGTCGTCGGGGTGGACCTGTGGCACCACCACCAGGGACTGGCCGACGTGGCCGAGCGTGCCCTCACCGCCAATGCCGCCCTCCAGCGGTCCCAGGCGGCGCTCGCCGAGCAGGCGGAGCACCTACGGGAGTCGCGGGCCAGGATCGTCGCGGCGGGCGACGCACAGCGCCGCCGGATCGAGCGCGACCTGCACGACGGCGCGC
Organism: Pilimelia sp.; assembly: GCA_035553735.1. GTDB lineage: Bacteria > Actinomycetota > Actinomycetes > Mycobacteriales > Micromonosporaceae > DATMJT01. Next base: position 5,747 of record DATMJT010000033.1, on the reverse strand, counting down.
AACAGCACCTCGCCGCCGTCGCCATGGGAGTGAGCCTGCTGCGACAGCGGGTCCCGCAGGGCGACGTCGCGGCCGTGCTGGCACAGCTCGAGGACGAGACCCACAAGGCGGTGGAGGAACTGCGTCGACTCGCACGCGGCCTCTACCCCGCGACCCTGGTGACGCAGGGCGTGGTGCCCGCCCTGCGCGCCGCGGGGCGCCGCTGTGCCGCGCCCGTCGTGGTCAACGGCGAACCGTTTCGGGTCGATCCCGCGATCGAGGCCGCCGTGTACTTCTGCTGTCTGGAGGCATTGCACAACGCTGTCGCGCACGGTGGGGCGCAGGTGCGGGTCGAGGTGGAGGTCACCGCCTCACCCGAGCGGCTGTGCTTCGCGGTGCGCGACGACGGCGGCGGCTTCGACCCCGCGGTCCCCGCAACCGGATCCGGCCTGGTGAACATGGGCGACCGGCTGGCAGCCGTCGGTGGGACGCTGAGCATCCGTTCCTCGGCGGCGGGGACCGCGGTGCTCGGGCGGGTCCCCCTCACCGCTGGGGGCGCCGACACCGCACGGGGCTTCCCGTGACCGTGGTGAGGGTGCTCGTCGCCGACGACCACCTGCTCGTTCGGGAGGGCATCCGCCACGTACTCTCGGCCTGGCCGGACGTCGAGGTGGTCGGCCTGGCCGAGGACCTGCCCTCGCTGTTGGCCGGGGTGGAGCGGCACGCGCCCGACGTCGTGGTCAGTGACCTGCGGATGCCGCCGAGCCACGCCGACGAGGGCCTTCGTGCCGCCGGTGAGTTCGCCAGGACACATCCCGAGGCGGGGTTCGTCCTGCTGTCGCAGTTCCTGGACGTCGAGGTGGCCGCCGCGCTGTTCGGCGCAGGTGCCCAGGGACGCTCCTACCTGCTGAAGGACTCCGTGACCCGGGGCGAGCAACTCCGGCACGCCGTCACGGCGGTCGCTGCGGGCGGTTGCTTCGTCGACCCCCGGGTGGTCGGGGTCCTTGTGCGCGGCTCGGGCGAGGCCGACCAGCGGCCGACCGCACTATCGGCCCTGACCACGAGGGAACGGGAGGTGCTGCAGCTCATGGCGGCCGGGTCCAGCAACGCCGCCATCGCCGCGCAACTCTTCGTCACCGGCCGTGCCGTGGAGAAACACATCAACAGCATCTTCAGCAAGCTGGGTTTGACCGAGGAGGTCGACGTGCATCGCAGGGTCGCAGCGGTGCTGCTGCACCTGGACGTCGCAGGCTGAGACCCAGCGGTGGTGGCCCGTACGTGTAGTCGGCAATGAGGCCGAGCTGGAGAAAGTCGTGACAGATCTGCTCGGCTGGGCGGTCAAGCCACAGCAAGTTCAGTACGGCGAGCGGAATGGCTTGGTCTTCGGCAAATACTGCGAGTTCCAGATACCGCTTCCTGTCGATCTCGTCCAGGAGGCCAATACTGGCTTCCATGGTACTTTTGATCGCATGGGTTCGGTCCGATGGGCGCGCTGCGTCAAGGGCGGTAGGTCCCGATCTGGCCAGGAGGGAGGCAATCTCAGTCGCTGCGATGTGTGGTGGTTGTCCTCGCTCTACCCGCCGCCTCAGGGTTCGATTGACGAGGTTGAGCAAGACGGGCCAATGGCCGGTTGCCTTCGCCAGACTTGCACCTGTTTCCTCGGGAAGCGCGGGAACGTCGTCACCTGCTAGCTCTAGGGCCTCGGAAGGGCTCATTGCATCGACCAACACCTGTGCTCCGCCAAAGGGAACAACTTCGGACGCTCGCGTGGTAATCAGCCGTTTGCAAGCTCGGCCTGAAATCAGGAATGGGCGAAGCTGGCTTTCCTCCCAGACGTCATCAACAACTAGGAGAACCGGGCCGCGACCTTCAATCACCCTACCCAACTCTGCGCCGGCAGAGTGTGGGTCAGAGAACGGTAGCTGCTTTCCAGTGAGTGCGAGGATCAGGTTGCTGATGCGTTCTGCGAGTGCTGGCCCTTTGGCGTCTTGTCCGAGAACGGTCCAAAGCAGGCCGCCAGGAAAAGCATCAACTATTGCGGGCTGGTGACATGCCCACGTGGCAAGTGTGGTCTTGCCGAATCCTCCGGCGCCGGATAGCCCGGCAACTGTTGAGACGTCTTCGACGCCAGGCTCGAGCAACACACGCATGATTTCCGAGCAGAGATCCTTTCGAATGATCATCCGTCCTATAGGTGGCGCCATCCAGGGCCTGCCTTCGGGCGCGCGATCGAAATCCTTGTTCAACGCGGGGCCGTCCGGGCGCGCGTCCTCCTCCGAATGTCTAGAGCGATGTTGAGAGCTCTGCACTGACTTCGGGCGCCCGTTACACTTGTCCGAGTTGTCTTGCCGCCGGCGCCGCACAATTGCGAGCCCTGCGAAGATTGCGGTTCCCAACGCTACCAACGCTGATAGAATGCCGGCAATCTGGTCGGCAATGTCAAGGCCCATGCGTGATCGCAGCCATCCTCACCCCATAAATCGGGCGTTGAGTCATTCCATTCTTCGAGTCTAGCGAGGGGTGCGGAGATCTCTGCCTATACCGTGGGTGTCGGTGCGTGGTTCAATAGACCGCGCAAGCATGGATCTTGGGTTGACTTTGCTGTAACGAGCTTGCCTCAATTGCTAGCCTGTGGACGCTGCCAGGTAAGTTCCGTGTCCGGGACCCCTCGTGTGCTAAACTCGTTTGACAATCCACCAAGATAGTAGTTCAGCGTGGGCAAGTTCGTGCAGGCAATGGGCTCCTGCAATTCCATGAGTTGAAGCATAAACTTTCGATCTTCCGGAACATTTCGCTCCCAGTCCTCGATGCTAAACGACTCAGGAAAGGGCACCGCCCTGGCAAGCTCGGCATCCAGCAACCATTCGCCGGCATCGACCGCGGCTTCTGATGCTGGTCCGCTCGCTCGATCGTGGACAATGTTTGAGCTAGATCTGAAATAGCCCAAGTCGGATAGCTGCTCGTAGCGGCGCCTCCGATCCCTCTCATTTCGCACCCATGGGTCGAAATGCGATAAGAATGGAGATCCATCCCTCCAGAATACTCGCCGCAGAGAATGCACTGCCCGCCATTTGCTTGTTTGTGCGCAGTGTATGAGCGAACTTAGATGATTCCGGTCTATTGTGTTGTCATCGTCGAGGAAGGCCACCCATCTGGTTTGCGCAATGCGCACCGCTTCGTTTCGAAGCTTTGCCAATCGAGGGGGTCCCGAGACCTCATTGTCGGATCGAGCGCAGAAATGCCAGCTCAGCCCGTCCGACCAGGATTCGCGAAGCAGCGCCTCTGCGGTCGATCGACAGGAATCGACGAGAATCTCGTGAACGATCTCGCTGCTCGGATAATCCTGAGCTAGGAGGGACTGAACGGACCGGCGGAGTAGATCGGGCCTTCCGCGCGTTGTGGTGATTACGGTGATCGAATCGCTCAGAGCCTTTCCGCTACGCCCCATGATTGCCCTCCTTCGATACGGGGAGATGCCGTTCGGTTGAAGCAGTGTCTGGTCGCCCGGTCCGCCGCCAAGACTTGGGTACAGGTGCGCGGTTCTTACCCTGTGGGGGCGCCGCGATCGGCTGCGCTCGCTGGATAACTAGCCCGGAGTGGGCTGTTGCGCTCATTACTGGAGGGTGCCACTACTGCATCAGGGCCAAATATTTTGTGTCGTATAGCCGACATGCCGGCACGGCCGCCGCGCAGTCACGGTTGAGCCAGTTGGCGTGGTCCTATGAAGCAAGGGGTGGCGAGGCGGGTGCGGCCGTCTCAGTGAGCGCTTTCCAACTGGGTTGGTGCAGGTGAGGCGGGGTGTGGGTGCCGACGGCTGGGTGGGGGTGAGGCTCCCGGTAAGACAAGCAATCGACCAAGAAAGACGCCCCTCCCGGGAGCCTCGTTGCTGTCGTACCCCTCTTCGATCGCGCTGTCCAACCGCACGCTCAACTACCTCGCCGGCCTGATCCGCGGCCACCGTCACCAGCACCGCTCGCACTGGCGCCGCCTCAACCCGGCCAGCAAGCCCTGCTGGCGCTGGCGCACCTGCGCAACGGGGATCCATTCACGCGGCTGGCCGCCGGGTTCGGCGTCGGCACCACGACCGCCTGGCGTTACGTCCGTGAGGTGATCACCCTGCTCGCCACGGGCCGCCGAGGACCTGGCCACGGCCATAGCCAGGATCCGCCGGCTGGCGTACGCGATCCTGGACGGCACCCTGATCCCGATCGACCGCGTCGCCGATCAGAAGCCGTACTACTCCGGGAAACACAAGAGGCACGGCGTCAACGTGCAGGTCATCGCCGACCCGGCCGGACGCCTGGTCTGGGCCTCACCGGCCCTGCCCGGCGGCGTGCACGACCTGACCGCCGCCCGCACCCACCACGTCATCGACGCCCTGAGCACCGCGCAGGTGATGACGTTCGCCGACCGCGGCTACCAAGGCGCCGGCGGCAGCGTCCGGACGCCGTTCAAACGCCACCAGCGGCGACAACGCCTCTCCTGCCGCCAGAAGGCGGTCAACCGATCCCACGCCCGCATCCGCGGCATCGGGGAACGCGCCATCGCCACCCTCAAGACCTGGCGGCTACTGAGCAAGCTGCACTGCTGCCCACGCCGCGCCACCAAGGTCGTGCAGGCCATCCTGGTCCTGCACCACGTCGAGAACCCCACCCACGGCAGTTGAAAAGCGCTCAGTGATCATGTAGGTGCTGACATCCCTCGCGGCTCCGAAGAAGCACATCCGCTGATGTCAGCTTTGCTGATCAGCCCAGCCCGGCCACCGGCGCGAATGCGCCCGCCTGCCTTAACAGCGGCGAGCAGCGGGACCTGCTGCATGCCCTTGGGTGCGTGTGCCGGATCGATCCGTGGGCCACCGGGTTGCATCGCGCTGGCCGCGCTCGCTGAAATCGGCGGAACCTGGGTGATTTGGCAGGGTTGGCGCCAACACTCCGTCCTGTGGTGGATCGGTGCCGGAGTCATCGCCCTCGGCGCGTACGGGCTCGGCGCCACCTTCCAGTCCGACGCGCGCTTCGGGCAGATCCTCGCCACGTACGGAGAGCGTTCGTCGCCGGCTCGCCGGCTCGCCGGCGCCGCCGAACACCGCCGCGGACTGGTGGCTGGGCTGCACGACCGGGTGATCGAGATCGGCGCCGGCAACGGCCGGATGTTCGCCCACCACCCGCCGCGCGGGTCACCACGGTCGTCGCCATCGAACCCGAACCTCGACTACGCGCCGTCGCCTTTGACGCGGCCCGGACGCCCTCGTGCCCATCCGGGTCGTCGACGGCCTCGCCGACGCGCTGCCCGCCGGCGATGCCGAGTTCGACTCCGCGGTCGCCGCGCTCGTGCCGTGCAGCGTGCCTAACGAGCGCAACGTGTTCGCCGAGATCCGCCGCGTCCTGCGCCCCGGCGGGCAGCTGTGCTTCTTCGAAGACGTTGCCGTCGTGCACCCCGGCCCACTGCACAGGACGCAGCGTATCCTCGACGCCACCATGTGGCGGCGCCTGTTCGCCGGCAGCCGTACCGGGCGCGACACCGTGCCGGTCGAGGTGGCGGTGTTCCAGCTCCACCCGGGTGGCCGACGCACGTTCTCACCGCTGCGACGGCTTGCCTCAACGCATCGGATAGGTGGCCCGGACCACCAGTGTCTGGTCGGTCACGCTGCGCGTTTGCAGTTCTTTGACGTGCCCCCGGTGGGATTCGAACCCACACTGTGTGGATTTTGAGTCCACTGACTCTGCCGTTGGTCTACAGGGGCGCGGGTCCGCCTAGCCTACCTACTACGC
>DATMJT010000032.1:0-6363 GCA_035553735.1 Pilimelia sp. | reverse complement strand
GCAGGCCCGCCGGGCGGGGCTGCGGTTGACGGCCAAGGACCTGTTCCTGCACCAGACGGTCGGCGAGCTGGCGGCGGCGCTGCCGGCGGGTCCGGCCGACGCCCCGGCGGAGCAGCCGGTGATCGAGGGCCCGGCCCCGCTGACCCCGATCCAGCACTGGTACTTCGACACCTACGGCCCGCTGCGGCACTTCACCATGTCGCTGCACGTCGAGCTGGCGGCGGACACCGACCTCGACGCGCTGGCGACCGCGCTGGACGCGGTGGTCGCCCACCACGAGGCGCTGCGCACCCGCTTCCACCGGGCCGGCGGCGGCTGGCGGCAGGAACCGGCGCCCGCCGGGGCGGTGCCGCTGCGCCGGCACGACCTGTCCGGCGTGGAGCCGGGCGGGCGGGACGCCGCGCTGCGGGACGCCGCCGCCGCGGCGCGCGCGGCGCTGGACCCCGAGCGGGGGCCGCTGCTGGCCGGCGCGCTGTGCACGTTCGGCGCCGGGCAGCCGCCGCGGCTGTTCCTGGCGGTGCACCACCTGGTGGTCGACGGGGTGTCGTGGCGGATCCTGCTGGGCGACCTGGAGGCGGCGTACGCGCAGGCGGTGGCGGGTCGGCCGGTGGAGCTGGCGCCGACCGGCACGCCGTTCGGGCAGTGGGCGCACCGGCTGGCGGCGCACGTGGCCGCCGGCGGGCTGGACGACGCGCTGCCCTACTGGGCCGCCGTGGACCCGGCGGCCGGCGCGCTGCCGGTGGACGGCGACGGCGACGCCACCGTCGCCGGCACCCGCACCCTCGCGGTGCGGCTGGGCGCCGCCGACACCGACGCGCTGCTGCACCGGGTGCCGGAGGCCTACCGCACCCGGGTCAACGACGTGCTGCTCAGCGCGCTGGGCCGGGCGCTGGCCCAGTGGACCGGGCGGAGCCGGGTCGCGGTCGCCCTGGAGGGGCACGGCCGCGAGGAGGAGATCCTCGACGGCGTGGACCTGTCCCGCACGGTCGGCTGGTTCACCACGCAGTTCCCCGTGCCGCTGGAGCTGCCCCCGGCCGACGCCGGCTGGGGCGGCACCCTCAAGGCGGTCAAGGAGCAGCTGCGGGCGGTGCCGCACCGCGGGCTCAGTTACGAGGCGCTGCGCCACCTGAGCGCGCCGGGCTCCCCGGCCGCCGCGGCGCTCGCCGGGCAGCCGCTGCCGCAGCTCTGCTTCAACTACCACGGCCAGTTCACCGTCTCCGGCACCGAGACCGGCCTCGTGCGGGCCCGGCGGGAGCCGCTCGGGCCGGACCTGGACCCGGGGCAGCGGCCCACCTACCTGCTCGACGTGGCGGGCCTGGTCGAGAACGGCGAGCTGGAGCTGACCTGGTCCTACCTGGACGGCGTGCACGACGAGGCGACGGTGCGGCGGCTGGCCGAGCGGGTGCTGACCGGGCTGCGGGAGATCGTGGCGCACTGCGCCGAGCCGGGCGCGGGCGGGCGTACCCCGTCGGACTTCCCGCTGGCCAGGCTCGACCAGGCGGCGGTGGACCGGCTGGTGGGCGACGGCGCGGACGTGGAGGACGTGTACCCGCTGACCCCGCTGCAGGCCGGGATGGTCTTCCACAGCCTGGTGGACGCCGGCTCCGGGGCGTACGTGGACCAGGCGCGGCTGCGCCTCGGCGGGGTGACCGACCCGACGCTGCTGGCCCGCGCGTGGCAGGCCGTGGTCGACGGCAACCCGGCGCTGCGCACCGCCGTGGTCTGGCGGGGCGTGCCCGAGCCCGTCCAGGTCGTCCGGCGACGCGCCACGCTGCCGGTGCGGCAGCACGACTGGCGCGGGCTGGACGACAGCGCCCGGGACGAGGCGCTGGAACGGCTGCTGGCCGCCGACCGCGCCGAGCCGCTGGACCTGGGCGCCGCGCCGCTGATGCGGCTGGCGATCGCCCGGCTGGCCGAGGACGAGGTGCTCGTGGTGTGGACCTCGCACCACGTGCTGCTGGACGGCTGGAGCCTCGGCCAGGTCTTCGCCGAGGTGTGCCAGCGGTACGCCGCCCTGGCCGCCGGGCGCCCGCCGCGCCTGGTCGCCCGCCGGCCGTTCCGCGACTACCTGGCCTGGCTGTCCGGTCAGGACACGGAAGCCGCCGAGCGGTACTGGCGCGGCCTGCTGGCCGGCGTCACCGCGCCGACCCCGCTGCCGTACGACCGTCCGCCGGTCGAGGCGCACCGCACCGAGTCCGCCACGGCGCTGCGGCTGGACGTGCCGGCCGACGTCTCCACCCGCCTGCATCTGGCCGCCCGCCAGCACGGCCTGACCGTCAACACCGTGGTGCAGGGGGCGTGGGCGCTGCTGCTGGCCCGGCACGCCGGCGCCGACGACGTGGTGTTCGGCACGACGGTCTCCGGCCGCCCGGCCGAGCTGCCCGGCGTCGAGTCCATGGTCGGCATGTTCATCAACACCGTGCCCACCCGCGCCCGGCTGGCCGGTGCCGCCGACACCGCCGGCTGGCTGCGCGACCTCCAGCTCCAGCAGAGCGAGTCCCGTCGCTTCGACCACGCCGCGCTGGCCCAGCTCCAGGCGTGGAGCGACCTGCCGCGCGGCGCCAACCTCTTCGACAGCGTGGTGGTGTTCGAGAACTACCCGTTCGAGGACCCGGCCGGCGACGGCCCCGGGGTGCGGCTGCGCGAGGCACACGCCCTGGACACCACCAACTTCCCGCTCACCCTCAGCGCCCACCTCGCCGACCGGCTGCACCTGGAGCTGGCCTACGACGCGCGGCTGTTCGACGCGGACACCGCCGGGCGCCTCGGCGACGAGCTGCGGGAGCTGCTCGCCGCGATCGCGGACGCCCCCGACCGCCCGCTGCGCGACCTGGCCCCGCCGGCCGGGCCGGCCGACGCGGCCACCCGCCCGGTGATCCCCGCGCCCCGGACGCCGGTCGCGGCGCCGGGCTACGTCGCCCCGCGCACGGCGGCCGAGCGGACCGTGGCCCGGGTCTGGGCCGGGGTTCTGGGCGCCGCGCGGGTCGGTGCCGCGGACGACTTCTTCTCCCTCGGCGGCGACTCCATCCTCAGCATCCGGGCCGCCGCCCGGCTGGGCGAGGAGTTCGGCGCGCCGGTGTCGCCGCGCGACCTCTTCGACGCCCCCACCGTGGGCGCCCTGGCCGCCGCCCTGGCCGACCGGGCCGCTGCCGGCGTGGGCGACGCCGACGCCGACGGGCCGGGCCGCGCGGCCGCCACCGACCCCGGCCCGGTCACCCGGGTGACCGACGGCGCCGGCCCGCTGCCGCTGTCCTTCGCCCAGCAGCGGCTGTGGTTCCTCGACCAGTTCGCGCCCGGCGGCACCGAGTACCTGTCGCCGACCGCGCTGCGGCTACGCGGCGCGCTGCGGCGCGACGCCCTGGCGGCCGCGCTGACCGGGCTGGTGGCCCGGCACGAGTCGCTGCGCACCACGTTCGACGCGGTGGACGGGCGCGGCGCGCAGTTCGTCGGCGAGCCGTACCCGGTGCCGCTGCCGGTGACCGACCTGTCCGCGCCGCCGGCCGGGCCGGGCGCCGAGGCCGCGGCGGACGACGACCCGGAGACCCGGCTGGCCGAGACGCTCACCGCGCTGGCCAGCCGGCCGGTCGACCTGCGCACCGGGCCGCCGCTGCGCGCCGACCTGGTGCGCCTGGCCGAGGACGACCACGTCCTGCTGCTGACCCTGCACCACATCGTCACCGACGGCTGGTCGGCCGGCGTGCTCACCGCCGAGCTGGGCGAGCTGTACGCCGCCGAGCTGAACGGCACGCCCGCCGAGCTGCCGCAGCTGCCCGTCCGGTACGCGGACTTCGCCGCCTGGCAGCGGGACCGGCTCTCCGACGGCGTGCTCGACGCCCAGCTCGACCACTGGCGGACGGCGCTGGCCGGGCTGGCCCCGCTGGAGCTGCCGACCGACCGGCCCCGCCCGGCGGTGCGCGGCTCCGCCGGCGCCGCGCTGGACTTCACCGTGCCCGCCGACACCGCCCGGGCCCTGCGCGAGCTGAGCCGCCGGCACGGCTGCACCCTGTTCGTCACGCTGGTGGCGGCCTGCCAGGCGCTGCTGAGCCGGTGGTCCGGGCAGGAGGACGTGGCGGTCGGCACCGTCGCCTCCGGCCGGGAGCGCCCGGAGCTGGAGCGGCTGGTCGGCTTCTTCGTCAACACGCTCGTGCTGCGGTCCACCGTGGACGGCGGCCGGTCGTTCGCCGACCTGCTGGGCCGGGTGCGGCAGTCCGCGCTGGGCGCCTTCGCGCACCAGGACGTGCCGTTCGAGCGGCTGGTGGACGAGCTGGCCCCGGCCCGGGACACCAGCCGCAACCCGCTGTTCGACGTGATGGTGGTGCTCCAGAACACCCCGCAGGGCCCGGCCGAGCTGCCCGGGCTGCGGGTGGCGGAGCAGCCGCTGCCCGTGCTGGCCGCCAGCCACGACCTGTCCATCGAGTTCGAGGAGAGCGGCGACGCCCTGGTGGGCGCGGTGGAGTACAGCACCGAGCTGTTCGACGCCGGCACGGTCCGCCGGTTCGCCGGCCACCTCGGCCAGCTCCTGGCCGAGGTGGCCGCCGAGCCGGACCGGCCGCTGGCCGAGCTGGACCTGCTGACCCCGCAGGAGCGGGCGCTGCTGGACGGCTGGAACGCGACCGCGCTGCCCGGCCCGGCGCCCCTGCTCCCGGCCCGGCTCGCCGCGCAGGCGGACCGCACCCCGGACGCGGTGGCGCTGGTGGACGAGGCCGGCGCGCTCACCTTCGCGGAGCTGGCGGCGGCGGCGCACCGGCTCGCCCGGCAGCTGACCGCCCTGGGCGCGGGCCCGGAGCGGGTGGTCGCCGTCGCGCTGCCCCGCACCCCCGACGCCTACGTCGCGCTGTTCGCGGTGCTGGCGGCCGGCGCCGTCTACCTGCCGGTCGACCCCGGGCAGCCGGCCGACCGGCTCGGGTACGTGCTGGCCGACGCCGGCGCCCGCCTGGTGGTCACCGCCGGGCCCCTCGACGGCGTGCCGGACGGCGTGCCCGTGCTGGACCTGGCGGACGCCGACACCCGCGCGGCCGTGGCGGCGCAGCCGCCGACGCCGCCGGACGTGCGGATCGACCCGGCGCAGGCGGCGTACGTCATCTACACCTCCGGCTCCACCGGCCGGCCCAAGGGCGTCGTGGTCGAGCACCGGCAGCTGGCCAACCTCGTGCGCAACCACCAACACGGCCTGGTCGCGCCGCCGCCCGGGCGGCGGCTGCGGATCGTCGCGACGCCCCCGTTGATCTTCGACGCCTCGTTCGACGGGCTGCTGCTCATGCTCGAGGGCCACGAGCTGCACCTGCTGCCGGACGCGGTGCGGCTGGACGCCGACGCCTTCGTCGGCTACGTGGTCGACCGGCGCGTCGACCTGGTCGACCTCACCCCGTCGCAGCTGCGCCAGCTGCTGCCGGCCGGCCTGCTCCACCACCCGGAGCACCGCCCCGGCCTGCTCGCCCTGGGCGGCGAGGCGCTGGGCGACGCGCTGTGGCGCGAGCTGGCCGCGGCCGCCCCGGACACGGTGTCGGTGAACCTCTACGGCCCGACCGAGTGCACGGTGGACGCGGTCTCCTGCCGGGTCACCGGCGACCGGGCGGTCATCGGCCGGCCGCTGCGCAACGTGCGGGCGTACGTGCTGGACGCCCGGCTGCGCCCGGTGCCGGTCGGCGTGCCGGGCGAGCTGTACCTGGCCGGCGACCAGGTGGCCCGCGGCTACCTCGGCCGGTCCGGGCTGACCGCGCAGCGCTTCCTGGCCAACCCCTTCGACGGTCCCGGCGAGCGGATGTACCGCACCGGCGACCGGGCCCGGTGGACCGGCGACGGGCAGCTGGAGTTCCTCGGCCGGGCCGACGAGCAGGTCAAGATTCGCGGGTTCCGGATCGAGCCCGGCGAGGTGGAGACGGCCCTGGTGGGGCACGCCGACGTGGCGGCGGCCGTGGTGGTCGCCCGGCCGGCGGCGGACGGGCGGGACCGGCTGGTCGCCTACCTGGTGCCGGCGCCGGGCCGCGCCGTGCCGGACGCCGTGGCGCTGCGCTCCTGGCTCAAGGAGCGGCTGCCGGAGTACATGGTGCCCTCGGCGTTCGTTCCGCTGGACGCGGTGCCGCTGACGACCACCGGCAAGGTGGACCGGCGGGCCCTGCCGGCGCCCGACTTCGCCGCCGAGGCGACCGGCGAGCACGTCGCCCCACGCACCGACACCGAGCGCGAGCTGGCCCGGATCTGGGCTGAGGCGCTGGGCGTGGCGCGGGTCGGCGTGACGGACAACTTCTTCGCCCTCGGCGGGGACTCGATCCTGAGCATCCAGGTGGTGTCGCAGGCCCGCCGGGCGGGGCTGCGGTTGACGGCCAAGGACCTGTTCCTGCACCAGACGGTCGGCGAGCTGGC
>DATMJT010000031.1:0-2014 GCA_035553735.1 Pilimelia sp. | reverse complement strand
GAGCGGGCCTGCGAGCGGTTGGCGGTCTGCGGCTGCTGGCTGGCCCAGGCGTCGGCGATGGCCGAGTCGGCGTCCAGGGTGGTCTCCCAGTCGACCCGGTCGGCGCCGGTCTGGGCGAGCACCACCAGCCGGCCGCCGCCGCTGGCGGACAGCACGGCGGCGCGGTCGGCCCGGGCTACCGTGCGCAGTTCCTCCAGCAGGTGCTCGGAGATGCTGCCGGGGTCCAGGGTGGCGCCCGGCAGTTGGCGGGCCACGCTGCGCAGCTGGGTCAGCAGCCGGGTGGCCTCCGCGTACGGCTGGGGGGCCGGCTCCTTGCTCTGCGCGGCGCGCTGCAGCACGCCGGTGGCCAGCACGCCGAGCGCGGCCGTGACCAGCCACTGCACACTGACCGCCAGGTAGCCGGCCTGGGTCAGTTGCGGCCGCCCGCCCACCTCGGTGAGCAGGCCGGCGACGGCCAGGGTCGCGGAGGCCAGGCCGAGCAGGACCGCGGGCTCCCGGCTGCGCCGGTGCAGGGCCGCGGCGGTCAGCGGCACGGTGAGGTACGGCAGCACGGCCGCCGCCGCCAGCCCGGAGCCGACGGTGCCGGCGCGCTCGGCGGCCGCCGCCACGGAGCTGGCCCCCAGGCCCACCACGAGCACCTCGGCGGCGCGGCCCAGCGGGCCGGCGAGCCGGTGCCACGGCCCGGAGACGGCCGGCACCCCGGCCACCAGGAGCAGCGCGACCCAGCACAGCGCGGTGGCGTCCTGGGTGGCGAGCAGCACGAGCCCGGCCACGACGGCGAGCAGGATCAGGCGGGCGGCGACGGCCAGCGGGTGCGGGCGGGCGGCACCGGGTCGGGGGCGCACCGCGCGATCGTAGCCGGCGGTACGCCCCGACGCCGGACGACGTGGTGCCGCCGGTCCCCGGCACGCGGCCCGCGACCGGGGCCGGCGGGCGCGGCCCGAAGGCCGCGGCGGACCCGCGGCCCGCGGCCCGCGGCCCGCGGCCCGCGACCCGGGACGGCGGGCGGGCGCCGTCCGCGCCCCGGCACGGTACCGGGTGCGGGCCCCGGTACCGTGCCGGGGCCCGCACCCGGTAGCCTGCCGGGCATGGCCGAGTCGTCGACCCAGTCGATCACCATCGCGGCGCCCGCGGCCGAGGTCGCCGCCGTGATCTGCGACTTCCCGCGCTATCCGGAGTGGGCGCCGGCCATGAAGCGGGTGGAAGTGCTCGAGGAGTACGAGGACGGCTACGCCAGCCAGGTGCGGTTCGCCGTCGACGCCGGGGTGGCCGCCGACGAGTACACGCTGGCCTACGAGTACGCCGAGGACATCTCCCGCATCGAGTGGCGCCTGGTCGCCCCGTCGGCGATGCAGCGCCGCCAGAGCGGGTCGTACGACGTCGTGGACAACGGCGACGGCACCACCACGGTGACCTACACGCTGTCGGTCGAGCTGGCCGTCGGGATGCTCGGCATGTTCCGCCGCAAGGCCGAAAGGATGATCATGGATTCCGCCCTGCGCGACCTCAAGCGCCGGGTGGAGAGCCGTGGCGGCCGGTAGGGAGGGGCGGGCGTGACGCTGACCATCGGGGTCGACATCGGCGGCACCAAGGTGGCCGCGGGCGTGGTGGACGAGGCTGGCCGGGTGCTGGTCGACACCCGCCGGCCGACCCCGGCCGACGACGCGGCCCAGACCCGTGCGGTGGTCGTCGAGGTGGTGGCCGAGCTGGCGGCGGCGTACCCGGTCGAGGCGGTGGGCATCGGCGCGGCCGGCTGGGTTGCCGACCGCTCCGTGGTGCGGTTCGCCCCGAACCTGGCCTGGCGGGACGAGCCGCTGCGCGCGCACGTCGCCGACGCCTGCGGGCTGCCGGTGGTGGTGGAGAACGACGCCAACGTGGCGGCCTGGGCGGAGTTCCGGTACGGCGCCGGCCGCGGCGCCGGGGACTCGATGGTGCTGGTGACCGTCGGCACCGGGATCGGCGGCGGGATCGTGCTGGCCGGGGGGTTGGTGCGCGGGGCGCACGGGGTCGCCGC
>DATMJT010000030.1:0-6258 GCA_035553735.1 Pilimelia sp. | reverse complement strand
CGAGATCCTGCCGTACGTCGCGGCACAGGTGATCGGTGCGCTGGCCGGCGCGGCTGACGGCGACCGCGTGGAAGGGGTGTGCGAACGCCACCGCCGCCGGGCTGATCCCCCGCTCGGCCGCCAACGCCAGGTAGCCGATGATGTCCGCCGCCGCGCCGGCCGGGTCTTCCCGGTCTGCCCGGGCGCAGGCGGCGTACAGGCCCGCGGTGTCGCGGTGGGCGGCGGCGTCGGGGCCGGAGGCCTCGGCCATCGCGCGGGTCGCGTAGCGTTCGGCCTCGGCCGTGTGCGCCTCCGCCTGCACCACGTCGCCCACCTGGTACAGCTCCAGCGCCCACTGCAGGTGCAGGTTGGCCAGGTTGCACAGCCACATCGCGCGGTTGCCGCCGTGGTCCGGGTGCCGGATGCTGATCTCGTAGGCGGCCTCGTACTGCGGCACCGCCAACTCGTACAGGCGCAGCTGGTGGTAGCCCAGGGCCACCCCGGTGTGCGCGTTCGCCGCGATCACCGGGTCGGGCTCGCCGCCGGTCAGCGCCGCCTCCGCCGCCGCGAGGTCCCGCAGCACCGCGTCCACGTCGTGCTCGGCGACCTCGGCCTCGCCGAGTCGCAGCCGCTCCACCGCCCGCAGCGACAGCGCGCAGGACCGCCAGCCGGCGCTGCCCTCCCGGTCGGCCGCGGCCAGCATCAGGTCGACGGATCCGATCGCCCGACGCTGCTCGCCGAGCATGATCAGTGCGACCAGGCGGGGGAAGTGGATGGCGGCGGGGCCGTCGACCAGCTCGCCGGTGGCCGCGCGCAACTGCGTCTCCGCGGCGGCGAGTGCCTGCGCGGCGTTGCCGGTCTGCGCCTCCTCCAGCAGCCGGGCGGCGCGGCGCGTCACGTCCTCCATGGCACCTCCGCACTGCACCATCGGCAACGGTGGCGGATCCTGAGGCGTCGGCCGGCGGCCGGTCGGCGTGGGTCGGTGTGGGTCGGCGTACGCGCCCGGCGCCGCCGCCCGGACGGGGACTGTGCCGCTCTCGACTTATATAAGTGCAGCCTGGTACGGTGGCGTGGTGCATGCGTTCGACGTCCTGGGCGACCCCGTGCGCCGGCGCATTCTGGAGCTGCTCGCCGACGGCGAACGCACGTCGGGGGCGGTCACCGAGGTCATTCGCGCCGAGTTCAACATCTCCCAGCCGGCGGTCTCGCAGCACCTGCGCGTGCTGCGAGACAGCGGGTTCGCGTCGGTCCGGGCCGAGGGGACCCGCCGGCTCTACGCCGTCGAGCCCGCGCCACTGCGCGAGGTCGACGCGTGGCTGGACCGGTTCCGTCGGTTCTGGAACCAGCGCCTGGACGCCCTCGCCACCGAGCTGGCGCGGGGCAAGCGGGCCCGCCGCACCGATGCCGGCGGGCCGCCCGCCGGCCCGCGGGGCCACACCGACGATCCGTCGACAGACAAGGACTAGTCATGAAGGACATACTGGACGAGCTGTCCGCCACGCGCCGAGAGCTGCGGAAGGGCAGCGTGCCGGGCGGCGAGGCCCACGCGGTGGTGCTCCGGCGCCGCTACGACGCCGACATCGACGACGTCTGGGACGCGATCACCAGCGCCGAGCGGCTGAGCCGCTGGTTCCTGCCGGTCACCGGCGACCTGCGGCCGGGCGGGAGGTACCAGCTCCAGGGCAACGCGGGCGGCGAGATCCTCCGGTGCGAGCCGCCGCGGCTGCTGAAGGTGTCGTGGCTCTTCGGCCCGGACGCCAAGGACGGCACGAGCGAGGTCGAGGTGCGCCTGAGCCCCGGCCCGGACGGCGACACCGAGTTCGAGCTGGTCCACGCGGCGCTCGTCGACGACGTCTTCTTCCCGACGTACGGCCCCGGCGCCACCGGCGTCGGCTGGGACCTGGGCCTGATCGGCCTGGCCGTGCACCTGGCCGGCGGCGAGATCGCGGACCCGAGCGCGTTCGAGTCCTCGCCCGAGGCGCGCGAGTTCAGCCGGCGCAGCGCCGCGGCGTGGGGCGCGGCCCACCTCGCCGCCGGCGGAGACCCGGAGCAGGTCGCGGCCGCCGTCGAGGCCACGACGAAGTTCTACGTGCCCGACGCCGCCTGATCCTGCCCGCTCCCGTGCCGGCCGGGATCTCCGCGCGTCGATCACCCGGCCGGCGACCCGGGTGCACCACAGTGACGGCATGACCCACAGCGACGGCGGGACGCCCCGCGTGGCGGGCGCGTTGCCCACCATGTTGATCATCGGGGCGATGAAGTGCGGCACCACCGCACTGCACGGCTACCTCGGCCGGCATCCGGCGGTGGCCATGTCGGCGCCCAAGGAGCTCAACTTCTTCCTCGGTCCGGCCACCGCGGCCGCCGCGTCGCGCCCCGACCCGGATGCCTGGGCCGCCGGCAACTGGCACCGGGGCCTGGACTGGTACGCCGCCCAATTCGACCCCGGCGCGGCGGTGCGCGGGGAGTCCTCCCCGGGCTACACCTCGCCCGCGCACCCGTACGCCGCCGAGCGGATCGCCGCCCACCTGCCGGACGTGCGCCTGGTCTACCTGGTCCGCGACCCCGTGGATCGGGCCCTGTCGCAGTACCGTCACCACGTGCGGGGCGGCACCGAGCACCGCCCCGTCGCGACGGCGCTGTTCGCCCCCGACAGCCAGTATTTGGACCGAAGTCGCTACCTCGCCCGACTGGAGCCCTACCTGAGCCGCTTCGACACTGGCCGGATCGCGGTGGTCGCCCTGGAGGAGCTGCGCGCCGACCCCCGGCGGGTGCTCGCCGACCTGTGCGTGTTCCTGGGCGCGGACCCCGTCGACTACCCGTGGCCGGAGCTGGGTACGCCGCCGCCCGCGGACCGGCACGCCGCCGCCCTGGACGCCGACCTGCGGACCCGACTGGTCGCCGAGCTGCGCCCCGACGCCGAACGGCTGCGCGCCTTCCTCGGCCGCGACCTGCCCCACTGGTCGGTCTAGGCGCCGCTGCCGACGCGGTTGCCGACGCGGTCACGTGGGAGGTGCGGCAGCCACGGCGCCTGCGGCGGTCGTCGCCGCAGACGCGGTACGCCGTGGTGGCGGGCCACCGTTGGGTGACCCACCACCACGGCGCGGTGGCGGCGCGGCGTCAGGCGGCCGGAGCCTCGGCGACCGCCGTACGGGCGGGCGCGGGCTTGGCCGCGGCCGTGTCCGCGGGCTTGGCCGCGGCCGTGTCCGCGGGGTTGAGCGCCCGGAAGGCGAGGGCGGCGGCGCCCGCGCCGGTCAGGGTGGCCAGCAGGTAGAGCCAGATCAGCTTCCAGGAGATCAGGCCCGCCGCCGACACGGCGACCGCGACGGCGGGGTTGAACACGCCCCCGGAGACCGACCCGACGGCGACGGCGCCGGCGAGCACGGTGAACCCGATGGCCAGCCCGTAGAAGGAGTTGTTGGGGTGCGACTTGCTGGTCGCCACGTTGAGCACCACGTACGCCAGCGCGAACGTGACCGCCGCCTCGGCGACGAACGCGCCGGTCAGCTGGGATCCGGTCAGCGACAGGGCCGCGCCCTCCGGCGCCCCGGCCACCAGCCTGGCCGCCCCCGCGCCGGCCAGCGCACCGATCACCTGTGCCGCGACGTACGGCAGGATCTCGCGGGCCGGCAGCTTGCCCCGCAGGAAGACCGCGAGCGTGACGGCCGGGTTGTAGTGCGCGCCGGAGATGTGCCCACCGGCGAACACCATCGCCATCAGCACCGCACCGATCGCGAGGGGCGCCAGGGTCGAGCCCGACGCCACGGCGCAGTAGATGGTGAACAGCAGGAAGAACGTGCCGATGAACTCGGCGAGGTACTTGCGCATACTCGGGTCCTCTCTGGCTGGTCGGTGCTGACCCGCGCTCAGGCGGGCAGCAGCTCCAGCAGGCTGGTGGGGCGGAAGCCGGCGACGAACTTGTCGCCGACGAAGACCGTGGGCACCATGCGGATGCCCTTGCCGGCGAGCTCGTCCAGCAGAGCCGGCTGCTCGGTGGTGTTGCGCTCGGTGTAACGCACGCCCTTCTCGGCGAGCAGCGACTTGATCTTCGCGCAGAGCGGGCAGCCGGTGGCCGAGTAGAGAACGACGTTGCTCATGGGACTCCTCCAGTGGTGGATCAGGTGCGGGTGACGCGGGTCGGTTCAGGCCGAGAGGATCTCCCTGGCCTGGTCCTCGAAGCTGGCGAAGGTGCGGCTGCGGCTCTGCAGGGCGCCGAGCACCCGCAGCACCTCCTCGACGGACCGGCCGACCTTGTCCTCGTGCACGACCTCGTAGCGGACGATTCCCTCCGGGTCGACGATGAAGATCGCCCGGCCGGACTGGCCCTCGTCGTCGAGCACCCCGTACGCCCGGGAGACCACCTGGGTGCGGTCGCTGGCCAGCGGGAAGTCCAGCTGTCCCACGTGGAACTCCATCCAGGCGATGTGGGAGAACACGCTGTCGGTACTGATTCCCAGCAGCTCGGCGTCGTGCTCGGCCAGCCGGGGCAGCGCCCGGTTGAACGCGATCATCTCGCTGGGGCACACGAACGTGAAGTCCGCCGGGTAGAACAGCAGCACGAGCCACCGGCCCCGGTAGTCCTCCAGCGAGGCGACGTGTTCGAGCGTGTTGGCGTCCTTGGTGGTCTTCATCCGAAACGGCGGTGCGGGCTTGCCGACGTACATGGGGTTTCCTCTCGACGTAGGGGTCTGACGTGACGGGACAGTGCGTGAAAGGACGGCTCAGGTGCGCCCGGCGACCGGCTGCCGGGCGGCGGGCAGCGCCGGAGCCGGGACCGCGTGCGAAACCCACGGGTCGTCGGCCGCGCCGCTGATCAGCCAGCGCTCGGCGTCGATCGCCGCGGCACAGCCGGAGGCGGCGGCGGTGACGGCCTGCCGGTAGCGCGGGTCGGCGACGTCCCCGGCGGCGAAGACGCCGGGCACGTTCGTGGCGGTGCTGCCGTCGGCCGTGACCAGGAAGCCGTGCGAGTCGGTGGCCAGCGCCGGACGGAACAGCTCGGACGAGGGCTCGTGGCCGATGGCGACGAACACACCGTCGACCTCCACGGTGCGGCACTGGCCGGTCTGGGCGTTGCGCAGCTGCAGCCCGTGTACGCCCGCCGGGGCCTGGCCCAGGATGTCGTCGACCAGGTAGGGGACGAGGACCTCGATCCGGGGGTCGCGGGCCACCGCGGCCCGCAGCCCGGCGTTGGCGCGGAAGCCGTCCCGGCGGTGCACGAGCAGCACACTGCGTGCGATCTTGCTGAGCTGCAGCGCCTCCTCCAGGGCGGCGTCGCCGCCTCCGATGACCGCCACGCGCTGGTCGGCGAAGAACGGCCCGTCGCAGATGGCGCAGTAGCACACGCCCATGCCGTCGAACTCGTCCTCGGTGGCCAGCCCCAGGCGGCGGGGGCGGGCCCCCGTCGCGGCGATCAGCGCGTCGGTGCGGTACGTGGCCTCGTCGGTGGTGACCACGAACGGGCGGGTGGAGAGGTCGACGGACTGGACCTCGGCGGTGGCCATGCGGGCGCCGAAGGTGGTGGCCTGCTCGCGGATCCGTTCCCCCAGCTCGGCTCCGCTGATGCCGGCCGGCTGGCCGGGGAAGTTGTCCACCCGGCCCGAGCGCACGATCTGGCCGCCGGAGGCGTACCCCTCGATGCAGATCGGTGCGAGGCTGGCCCGGCCGGCATAGATGGCGGCGGTGTAGCCCGCCGGCCCGCCGCCGACGATGAGGAGCCGGGTCGTGGTGTTGTCGGACATCAGCGTGTCTCCCGTGTTACGGACGTGTGGACGGTGCTGGCCGCGGTGTCGACCGCGCCCCGTGCGGCCTCGACCGCGCCGCGTGCGGCGCCAAGCTGGTCGGCGGCGTCGGCCATGCCGGCGTCGAGGGCCTTGAACCGCGTTCTGGCCTCCTCCACGTCGCCGCTGGCGATGTTGGCGACCTCGATGGTCAGTTCGGTCATCTCGCGGACCTCGGTCACGATCGCGTCGATCGACTCCGTGGCGTCGCGCGCGTCCTCGGCGAGCTTGCGGACCTCGCCGGCGACCACCGCGAACCCGCGGCCGAGGTCGCCGGCGCGCGCGGCCTCGATCGTGGCGTTGAGCGCCAGCAGGTTGGTCTGCTTGGCGATGCCGCGGATCACATGGACCATGCCGGAGATCCGGTCGGACATCTCGCCGAGTTCGGAGATCTGGCCGAGGATCTGGAAGGAGCCGCTCCGGGCGACGTTGAGCCGATCCGCGGCCGCGCCCATCACGTCGCTCAGCGTGGACAGGGTGCCGGTCAGCTCGTCGAGGCGGC
>DATMJT010000029.1:0-3198 GCA_035553735.1 Pilimelia sp. | reverse complement strand
CCCGGGCGCCGTGCGCCGGCGGCCGGGTGATCATCCGTTCAGGGCGTTTCCGCGCGGGCTGCCGGGGCGTTGTGGGACTCGACCAGCGTGTACGATTCCGCCGTTCAGCCACATAGAGTCACATTTTTTGTCATGATCCTGACAGTGAGTAGACCTTTTAGTGAGGTGTGAAATATGGCAATGACGCCTGCTTCCGCTTGGACCTGGCGGAAGAGCACCCGGTGCGAGTCGGCCATGTGCGTCGAGGTCGCCGCACTGGACGGCGCGATGGCGGTCCGGGACTCCGCGGACCCGGGCCCCCAGCTGCGCTTCGCCGCGGAGAACTGGCGCACCTTCCTGGACGGCCTGCGGTCCGGGGCGCTGGCCGGCCCGGTCGGGGGCGACGCCGTACCGCGCGGTTGAGTGAATGCGCCGTCACGCCGTCTCGCGTCGCTCCATCTTCGACTCTTTGGCAAGTCATGGCACGCTGAGTAACAGCGTCTTGACGTTCCGGTGATCGCGTCGCGCAGGATGCGTAGACGCCGCCGGTGGAGCGAAAGCGGGTGCACATGGCCGGTGTGGACACTCCCAGGTTCTGGCGGCGCTCCTCCCGATGCGAGTCCCTGCACTGCGTCGAGGTGGGTTGGACACGCGGGCGGGTACACGTCCGCGACTCGACGCAGCCGCACGGAGCCCAGGTGGTCTTCTCGACGACGGCGTGGCGGCAGTTCTGCGCCGCGATCCGGGTGGGTGGGTTGCGCGGTTGACCCGCCCCCGCCGCCACCGCGGTCGCCGGCCCGGCGGGCCGGCGACCGCGGCCTTTGGCTGCGGGGATTCCCACAGTGGTCGCCGGGGCGATGTCAGGGCCGCGCGGAGCGCGTAGAGTTCGATGCGCGCAATCAGCCAGGTGGCAACCTGCGACCTGACGACACGACCTCCCGGCCGCACCGGTCGGGAGCCGGAGGTGCCCCATGACATCCGTCCAGGGGCCGACGGTCGGTCGGCGCCGACTGCGGACCGCCCTGCGCCGCGCGCGCGAGGCCGCGGACCTCACCCAGGAGCTGGTCGCCGCCTCGATGGACTGGTCGCTGTCCAAACTCATCCGGATCGAGTCCGGCGCGGTCAGTGTCTCCACCAACGACGTGAAGGCGCTGTTGGCGCTGTACCGGGTCACCGACACGGCATTGATCGACGAGCTGGTCAACCTGGCCCGCGTCGCCCGGCGGCGCACCTGGTGGAGCAGCTACCGCGACACCGTGCCCACCCCGTACGCCTCCTACATCGGGCTGGAGGCCGAGGCGACGGAGCTGTGCTACTTCCACCCGATCAGCGTCCCGGGCCTGCTGCAGACCGAGGCGTACGCGCGCACGATCGTGCCGGTGGACGGCCCCTACCAGGTGGCGCCGGACCAGATCGAGACCCGGGTGGCGATCCGGCTGACCCGGCAGCGCGAGGTGCTCGGACGGCCCGACCCGCCGCGGATCACCGCGGTGCTGGACGAGGCGGTCCTGCGCCGGATCACCGGCAACGTGGAGATCATGCACGAGCAGCTGCTGCACCTGGTCACGCTCGGCGGGTCACCGAACATCGACCTGCACGTGCTGCCGTTCTCGGCCGGGAACACCACGGTGAACGGGCCGTTCGTGATCCTGCGGTACCCGGATCCGGCCGACTCCGACGTGGTGTACGTGGAGTGTGCGCTGTTCGAGGACGTGATCGACCGCCCCGAGAGCTGCGGGCCGTACCAGCATGCCTTCGAGCGGCTGTGCGCGGACTCGCTCGACCCGGCCGAATCGCTGGACTTCATCGCCAAGGTGGCGGCCGAGCTGCGGTGAGCGAGCGGCCGCCGGCGCCGGATCCACCGGCACCGGCACCGCCGCCCGCGACGACGCCGTGCGCTCAGCGCATCGCCATCCGGCGCCAGGACAGCCACGGCTCGGTGTCCCGCAGCTCCGCGGCCCCGCCCAGCCGGGCGATCTCCTTCGCCCGCAGCAGGGCGCGGGCGACCTGGCCGAACTGCTGCTCGCTGTCGCTGAGGAACAGCCGCACGGTGATGCCGAAGTAGTCCGCCCACAGCTCGTAGGGGCGCGGCCGGAGCCGCTCGCCGACCGACACCAGGAGGAAGGGGGCCAGCGCCGCGGAGAAGATGGCGAGGTAGCTGCCGGCCGGCAGGTCGGTGGGGTCGCCGGTGAGCCCCAGGGCGGAGCCGATGCCCAGGAGCACGATGGTGGACACCACCGACGCCCGGACCGCCAGGGGGTGCCGGCTGCCCCGGCCCATCCGCAGGTTGGTCAGCTCGGTGACCGGGTAGCGGTAGCCGGCCACCACGAACCAGCGGTCCGTGACGATGATTCCGGGTTGCTTGTAGAGCAGCCCGCTCGGGCGCCGCGCGACGACCTGCGCGGACCTGCGCGGCCCCAGGGGGATTGAGTGGCGACGGGTGGTGTCCACGCGAGCCTCCAAACGGCTGAGGTGCCGGGCGAGCGAGCCGGGCCGGTACCGGGCGAGCCGGGCCGGTGGCGGTGCGCGGGCCGGTGGCGGATGGATGGCCGGCGGAGCCGGGCCGGTGCTACTCCGGCTCGCCGGGCGGGCCGGACATCGGGCGCTGCGCCAGAGCGCCCGAGGCGGGGCACGGGACGGCGGACGCCGCGCACCCGAGCTGGGTGGACCCGGGGTCTCGTGGCGCCGAGATAACGCCGGGCTGCCGTCGGTGACGTTTTCCGTAATGCAATTGTGTCGAACCCTCTGCCCAATGGGGAACCCCTCAATCTGCCATGTGGCAGATTGGCACAGTGCAGATTTCCGGTAAGTACCACTTCGTCGTGGTTCATCCCTGCTGAGTGACGCCAGGATTCAACCTTCCGGGTGCCCCGGCCGGATTCGGCTCATCGGGCACCCGCCCGCCGCCGATCGGCCGACCGCCCGGCGCACGAATGGCCGCATCCGGTGCGGTACCGGGCCGGCGCTTCGCGGGCCGCCGGCGGCCCGCGAGCCTCGCAGGCCGCCAAGCCGTGACCGACCGGGGCGACCTGCTCACCGTGCGCCAATCCCCGGGGCGGCCGACGCACCACGTGTGCGCCGAGTGGCCAGCCCCCACTACCGAGCCGGCGGCGCGGCCGCTACGTTGATGGACGCCGGTCGGTTTGTCAGCCACTCGCCGGGGTGGCGCCGGTCGGCGCCGCCGGCTCGGTAGTGGGGGCTGGCCACTCGGCGCACACG
>DATMJT010000028.1:0-8660 GCA_035553735.1 Pilimelia sp. | reverse complement strand
CGCGCACCGTGTCCTGCCATTGGCCACCGCGGTGGCCCGTCGCGGTGGCCAATGGCAGGACACGGTGCGCGCGGACCTCGGCGCGGCGGCGGCGGAGCTGTCCTCCGGCCTCGGCGCGGCGGCGGAGCTGTCCTCGGGGTGCGGCGCGCCGGCGGGTGACGCTCGAGCGTGGTGGCGGACGTCACCCGCCGCGCTGCTGTGGGTGGCCGCCGCGCTGGCCGGGGCGGCGGCCGCGGCCGCCGTCCGGGGCGGTCTGCACGCTCCGGCGGACCGGCTGGGCGCCGCCGCACTGCTCGCCCTGGTGTTCGTGGCGGCCGGCGCGGCGGCGCAACGGCGCGCGCGGCTGCGGTGGGAGTCCGCGCAGTGCGTGCTGACCGGCCGCGCCGAGCGGGCGGCGTTCGAGGCGGCGGTCGCCGACGCCGAGCGGATCCAGCGGTGCTGGCCGACGCTCGACCAACTCGCCGACCCGGTGGACCCGCGCGCCGCCCTCGCCCGCGCGTTGTGGGAGCTGGCGCTGACGCTGCGCGGCCGGGGGCGACTGCGCGGGGTGGTGCAGGCGCTCGACCGGGCCGCGGCGCCGGTGCCGGAATCCGACCCGCTGCGCGCGGTGCTGCGCTCCCGCATCGCCGGCGTCCGGGCCCGCCTGGCAACGGTGGAGGCGGACGCCCGGCACCGGCTGCGGCAGATCCGCCGGCTGGCCCTGGTCTGCCAGCAGCACGCCGACCGGTGCGTCGCCCGGGCCCGGGCCGCCGAGACGGTGCGCGCCGCCGAGACCCTGCTGCACGAGCCCCCGCCGGCCGCGGCCGGGCCGGCGGAGGACCTGGCGGAGCGCACCGAGGCGGTGCTGCTGGCGTACCGGGAGCTGACCGCCGACCATTCTGTCTACTGAGGACAACGTGCAGTTCACCCCGTGCGAGTGGGCACCGCTCACCCGCGGCCGGCGGATCCTTCGCTCGACACCGCAGGGAAGGGTCCGGCATGCCGTCGCACCGCGAGTACCGCCGACCGGCGCACCGTCAGCCCGGTCGCCCACCGCACCGTGGGTACCGCCACCCGCCGCACCGCGAACCGGACCGCTCGACGCGCCGCGGCGCCGACCGGCCGGCGGAGCAGGCCCAGCCGGGACTGGTCATCGCCACCCGCCACTATCCGGCGGACCCGGCGGGGCGGCAGGGCGGCGACTGGCACCAGGCCATGCCGCTGCCGGGGCGTCAGGTGCTGCTGGCCATCGGCGACGTGGTCGGGCACGGTCCCGGGGCCGCGGGCACGATGCGGTACGTGCGGCGGGCCGTTCTGGCCCTCGCCGGAGCCGGCTTCGCCCCGGGCCGGATCCTGGCCCGCCTCAACCGGCTGCTGCTGCGCGTCGGCGACGACTACGCCATGTCCACCGCCATCGTGGCGACGTACCGGGGCGACACCCGGGAGCTGTGCTGGGCGCGTGGGGGCCACCTGCCTCCGCTGCTGCTGCGCGGAGGCCGATCCGTGCCGCTGCCGGATCCCTCGGGAGCGATCGTCGGCGCGTTTCCCGACGCCGGGTACGCCCAGGCCACCGTGCGCCTGGAGCGCAACGACGTCGTCCTTCTCTACACCGACGGGATGGTGGAGGAGCCGGGACGGTCCCTGGACGACGGGATCCACGGGCTCACCCGGGCGGCGCTGGCGGCGCTGCACACCGACGACCCGCCGGCCGCCATCGTGGCGCGCACCCGGCCCCGCAGCGTGGTGGACGACGCCTGCCTGCTCGCCGCGATGGCGATCCGGTGACCGCACCACCGGTCACCGGGGCCGGGGCACCCGCGCATCGGGCCGGACCGGTGCGTCCGGCGGGTCGTCGTCGTTGCGCACGACCACGACGTCCAGGCCGAGCAGCTCGGCGCGCTCGAGCATCCGCAGCAGGGTGCCGCCGCGCATCCGCAGCCCGTACACGGCCAGGTCGACCGGGGCGTCCACCGCCTGGTACTCGGCCAGCAGCGCGTACGCGGACTCGCCGGTCCGACCTCGGATGATCATGTCGTAACTGGACGGCGCGCTCATCATCGGCCACCGGTGAGACGGACGCCGCCGAGCGCCCGGGCCTCGGCGACCCGTGCAAGCGTGCGGGCGTCCTCGGTGGACGCCCCGTCGAGCAGTTGACGCCAGTTGCGCACGGTCGGGTGCCGCCGCAGCAGCGCCCGCCGCTCCCGGTCGGTCAGGCCGCCCCACACGCCGTGCTCGATGCGGTTGTCGAGCGCTTCCACCAGGCACGACATGCGCACCGGACAGCGCGTGCACACCCGCTTGGCCACGTTCTGGTGCGCCCCGGGCACGAACATGTACTCCGGGTCGCCGCCGCAGGCGGCACGCCAAGCCCATTGCACGGTCACGTCGCTGCTCCCTCTCTCGCGTGGGCGCCGCACCGGCACAGGCGCCATCGGTCGGCTCGTTCAGGCTGCCCCGGCGGTGGCCGGCGACGCTTCACCCGCGACAGGTGAGCGGCGTCGCCGTGACCGGAGCGTTCCCCTGCCCTGGGTGAGGCGGGGCGCGGCGCGGGCCGGGACGCTGGAGACGGAAACGCCGGAGCGGGCGTCGATCCTGACCGGTCAGTTGGTGGGGTTCCCCGTCGGGATCGACGCTTCGGCGGGCGGGAGAGCCGCGCCGGCCCGATCACAGGCCGGCGCGGTGTCCACCCCGCACGCTTGTTCATCCCCCGCGGTGTCGCCACCCGTGCCCCCGCCCGGGTGTCGTACCAGGCCGCCGGCCGCACGCGCTCCGGGCGCGGGTGTGCGGGCGGCGGACGCGGCGCGCGCCTACAGCAGGTTGAGCAGGCGGGCCCGCGCGACGACCTCGCGGCGGCGCCCGGCCCCCAGCTTGCGGTAGATGGCCTTCATGTGGGTCTTGACGGTGTTGACCGAGACGTAGAGGGTCGCCGCGATCTCTTCGGTCGTGAGCGTGCCCTGCAGCAGCCGCAGCACGGACCGTTCCCGTTCCGTCAGGGTCTCGACCGGTGACTCCGCCCGCCCCGGCGTGCGCGGCGAGGGCAGCATCGCCAGCACGTCCTCCGCCAGGGCCCGCCACCGCCGACTGGACTGCGCGTGGCTCCTCAGCAGCGCGCGCACGTCCGCACCCCCGCACAGGAACGGCCACCGGATGTCGTCGTCGTCCGCCAGTTGCAGCGCCCGCGCCATCGCCGCCGCCGCGTTCGTGTGCCGCCCCAGCGCACGCAGGATCCGCGCGGCCACGAGATTCGCCTCCACCGCCCACACCAGTGAGCCCCCCACCGGCTCCAGGTACGGCCGGATGGAGCGCAGCGCCGCCTCGACCCGTCGGCGTGCCAGGTGTGTCTTCGCCCGCACGACCGCGGCCCAGGCGGTGTACCGCGGCAGGCACTCCTGCGCCAGGAGCCGTTCGGCGGCCTGCGGGTCCGCCCCCGCCAGCCGGATCTCCGCCTCGGTCAGCGTGGCCACCTGCCGCAGCTTGGGGCTGATCCGCCGGCCGGCGAACTCGTCGCGCACCGCCGCCAGCACCCCGCCCGCCATCCTGGCGTCGCCGGTGAGCGAGTCGATCCGCGCGTGCACCACGGCGGTGCCGACCACGAACGCCGGGTGGGCCAGCGCGTCCACCTCCAGAATCCGGCCGAGGTGGTGCTCCGCCGCGTCGATCCGCCCCTGGAGTTGTCCCGCCTCCGCCAGGGCGAGATCGATCCAGGCCAGGTCGCCGTAGCCGGTCAGACCCGCCCCGTCGGCCCGGGCCATCGCCTCGCGGCAGTGGGCGATGGCCCGGCCGGGTCGACCGCGCTCCAGTTGCAGCGCGGCGAGCGAGCCCAGCCCGCTGACCTGCACCCGGACCATGCCGGCCTGGCGGGCCAGGGCGACCCCCTCGGTCAGGTACGCCTGGGCCGCGCCGAGGTCACCGTGATCGAGTTCCGTGCCGCCGGCGGCCACCAACGCGATCGCGCGCAGCCGCAGCCCCTCGGGGCCGGTGCCGGGCGAGCCGTCGCCGCCGTCCCGCAGCAGCCGCCGCGCCGTGGTGAGCACCACATCGGACTGACCCGCCGCCTGGGCCTGCCGCAGCTCGACCGCGGCGGCTACGGCGCGGAAGGTGCCGGTCGCGGTCTCCAGGCCCGCCCGCTCCGCCAGGCGCAGGAACCGGGCGCCGGCGGAGCCGTCCCCGGCGTCCAGGCGCTCGGAGGCGAACGCCAGCGCCAGGCCCGGCTCGTGCCGGACATGCGGCGGCGGCGTGGGCGGCACCTTTGGCCCGCTGGTGGGGCAGCCCACGGTCACCAGCTCGTGCCAGGAGGATCCCATGGTGTGCGTGGCCCGTCGCCAGTCCTGCGCGGCCAGCGCGTGGCGCAGCTCGGCGGCGGGCACCTTGCGTCGGGCGTACCAGTCCGCCGCCCGGCGATGCAGCTCCACCAGCCGGTCGGGGCTGGCGCGCCGCAGCTCCTCGTAGAGCAGGAAGCCGTAGGGCGGGCGGTAGGCGTACCAGCCGGGGCGGGCGCGGTCGTGGCTGACCATGAGCCCGCACCGCTCGAACAGCACGAGGGTGCGGGCACCGTCCGTGCGGCCGGTGAGTGCTTCGACCAGATCCGCGTTCGCCTGCTCCAGCGGGGACAGTTCCCGCGCCACCTCTCGCAGGCTCTCCGGCATCTGGTCGAGAATTCGCATTATCTGACCACCCAGGGCGTGACCGGATTCCGGCGGCCACGGGGTCACGTCCCATCCGCGAATTGCCGGTGTCGTTGTGGTGCTCAACGTCGCTCCCGGGAAATCCGCCCCCGGCCGGCGGGGGAGCGTGCGGGCAGTGCGGTCGCCAGGCCCTTTGACCTTCTCGGGGCCCTTGATGGCGGGGGAGCGGTGACCGCGTGGCGATATGGCGCGAATCGCAACGTCCTAACCTTTCCGTATTTTGGGGTGAGTCCCCGACGGCATTGTCTGTCTTGAATCTGGTGTGATACCCCCATCTGGCTGGTGAGAATGCCGACAACAATCCGTTGTTTCGTCGGACCGCGGTGCCTGAGGACCGCGCCACGCCGCGAGGTGTGCCGCCCCCGGGCGGCGCACCGCGGCGCTGGCCGTGCGCGGCGACGGCTGCCGACGGCGGCGGTTGCCGGCGGGCCCCGGGTGCGCGGCGGCGGCGGTTGCCGGTGCGCTGTGGGCCGCCGGTGGGCCGCCGGCCGTGGGTGCGCCGCGGGGCACCGGGGGCCGCCGGTACCGGCGGTGGCGGCCGGGCGGGCCGGAGCGGGCGCCGGGTGCCGCGGCCGGGGAGCGGCGCGGCGACCGGCGGAGCCACGGTCCGACGGTGGACGGCGCGGGCGAGGGCGGCCGCGGCCGGCGGGCGGTGCGCCGGTCACCCCACGGTGGACAGAGGAGGCTCTGCCCGGTACGCGGCGGGCCGCAGCTGCGCCATGCGGGCCGCCACCGCCGCGGCCCGCTCCGCGGTCAACCGGCTCGCGGCAACCAGGCGACCACCCACCGTGCGGGCAGCCTCGGCGGTCTCCTGGGCCCAGACGTGCTCGACCAGCAGCACGAGCGCCAGGCCGCTGGACAGCACCCGGGCGGCCTCGCCCAGCTCGGGAGAGCCCAGCAGGCCCGGCCCGCACGCGCCGAGCCCGAATGCGGCGGCCACCGACGCCAGTTCCGGGATCGCCGTGGGCGGCACCGCCACGAGTCTGTGGTCGGAGCGGCGCCAGGCCAGGAGCGCGTCCACGAGCCGGACGTCACCACCCATCTCGACGCCACGCAACACCGTGGACAGACTCTCGGCGCTGATCGCGCCCGGAAACGTCAGGACAACGCACTCGAGTGGACCGATCGCCCGCACGCCGCACTCCTCGCCGCTGGAAACCCGACAAACCTTTCGGATCGTGCGCGTCACTGTGTAGTTGCGTCGTCACCCCTATCGGGTGAGACGGCCGTCCGTCCAACCGGGCACATGACCACCGTGGTGACATTGTCAGTGTGGACGTTTAGCGATCCCGGTGTGGCCAGCCGTGCCGCGCGGACCCTGCGGGACCTGGCCGGGCATCGACCGGTGCCGGTTCTCGACGCCGCGGCGGTGGCGTGGCCCCGCGACGCGCCGCGGCCGGTGGCCCAGCCGGTGCCGGGGCTGTCCCGGGACGGGGCCGACTACGCCGCCGTCGACTGGCACCGTGCCGGGGTACGGCGCGACTGCTCGGCGCTGTTCGTGCTGACCACCGCGGCGGTGGTCGGCCGGGTGCACGACGCGCTGGCGGCGTACCGGCCGCGGCTGCGCTTCGTCAGGGTGCCGGGCGCACCGACGGCTCTGGCGGCGGCGGTGGTCCTGGCCACCCCGCGGGGCTGACCGACCACTCGGGCCCCGACGGCCGCCCGGCGTCCCCAACGCCCGTCCCGGCACCCGCCCCGGCGCGCGGCGCAACGGCGGGTGTGGCGCCGGGCCCCGGGCCGCCGGGAACGCCGTCCAGGGCGGCGAGCAGCCGGGCCCGCAGGCGTGCCGCGTGCTCGGCGAACGCCCGCTGCGCCTCCACGTACTGCTGCCGGCCCGCCACGGTCTCGATGCGCACGGGCTCGTAGCCGAGCGCCGACAGGTCGTACGGGGACGCCCGCATGTCCAGCGCGCGGATCTGCCGGGCCAGCGCGAAGCAGTCCGCGACCAGGTCGGAGCACACCAGCGGGGACAGCTTGTACGCGTGCTTGTAGAGGTCCATGTTGGCGTGCAGGCAGCCCGGCTGCTCGTGCTCGTGCTGCGTCTCGCGGGTGGGGCGCAGCAGGTTCAGGGGGCGGGCGGGGGCGGTGAAGAACCGGTACGCGTCGAAGTGGCTGCACCGGATCTGGCCCTGCTCGACCACGGCGGCCGTCGCCTCCGCGGACAGGCGCAGCGGCCAGGCGTCGTGCCGGAGCTGTTCGGGGCTCTGCCGGTACACCATGGCCCACTCGTGCAGGCCGAAGCAGCCGAAGTGTGCGGGGCGCCCCGCGGTGGCGGCGAGCAGGCGCCGGATCCAGGCGACCGCCTCGCCGCGCCGGGCCACAAAGGCGTCAAGATCCAGCGTGGCGCCGTGCGCGGTGTCGCGGTACCCCGCTCCGAGGTCGCCGGCCCGGGCGCCGGCCAGCACCACTCCCGCCCCGGGGTGCCAGCGGCGCAGCTGCGCCGGCCGGTGGGAGTAGTAGGTGAACAGGAAGTCCTCGACCGGATGGCGCCGGCCCTGCCGGCGCCGGCCCAGGTGCGGAACGAGCCAGGCGTCCACCCGCGCCTCGTGCGCGGCCCGGCGTGCCCGCCAGGCCGGTTCATCGAGGATGGTGGCCGGCATCGGTCAAGGGTATGCGGCCCCCGGTGCCGGGCGCCCGGGCCGGCGCCGTGACCGGGCCGGTGCCGCGAGCGGAGCGGTGGCGGGGCACCGGATAGATTCGTACCCGTCCGCCCACCCCGGCCCGAGAGGACCGTCATGCGCATCGCCCGCTTCGCCCACGCCACAGGCATGTCCTTCGGCGTCGTCGAGGGGGACTTCGGGCGGGGCCTGGAGGGCCTGACGGTCGCCCAGATCGAGGGCCACCCGTTCGGCCAGATCCGGCTCACCGGGCAGCGCTGGGCCGTCGCCGACGTCCGGCTGCTGTCGCCGATCCTGCCCAGCAAGGTGGTCTGCGTCGGCCGCAACTACGCCGAGCACGCCGCCGAGCACCAGGCCCCGGTGCCGACCGAGCCGTTGATCTTCCTCAAGCCGTCGACATCGGTGATCGGCCCGCACGACGCGATCCGGCTGCCACCCCAGTCACGCCGGGTGGAGCACGAGGCGGAGGTGGCCGTCGTCATCGGCGCCCCCGGCGCCCGCCGGGTCGACCGGGCCGACGCCGCACGGGCGATCTTCGGCTACACCTGCGCGAACGACGTGACGGCGCGCGACCTCCAGCGCAAGGACGACCAGTGGACCCGGGCCAAGGGCTTCGACTCGTTCTGCCCCCTGGGGCCCTGGATCACCACGGGCGCCGACCTGGGGGACCGGGAGGTGCGCTGCGAGGTCGGCCGGCACGCCGACGACATGGAGGTGCGCCAGATCGGCCGGACCAGCGACATGGTGTTCGACCCCGCCACGCTGGTGTCGTACGTGTCGCACGTCATGACCCTGCTGCCCGGTGACGTGATCCTGACCGGTACGCCGGCCGGGGTGGGCCCGCTCGTCCCGGGGGACACCGTGGCGGTCCGGGTGGACGGCGTCGGTGAGCTCACCAACCCGGTCGTGGCCCTGGACTGAGGGGTCGCGGGGCCGGGACCGGAACCCGATTTTGCGCCTTCCCGTGGGTCGGGTAAAGTTCATACTCGGCGCCGCAAGCGCCAATGGGGTATGGGGTAATTGGCAGCCCGACTGATTCTGGCTCAGTTAGTCTAGGTTCGAGTCCTGGTACCCCAGCGACCGGTGTCCGGCACCGGTGCTGGTATGGTTCAGCACCGGTGTCCGGCAACGGAAGTCCTGGCCCCGTCGTCTAGCGGCCTAGGACGCCGCCCTCTCAAGGCGGTAGCGTGGGTTCGAATCCCATCGGGGCTACCAGGTTTCTGGTGCGCAGAACCGCGTCCACTCGGGCGCGGTTTTTGCTTTCCGGTCGTCGTGCCGCCGCGGCCGCCGGGCGCGCGACACCGCGGCCGGTGCGGGCCCGCGGCTCGGCGCTCGCGGCTTGGGGCTGCCCGGGGCCTGTCCGGGGCCTGTCCGGGGC
>DATMJT010000027.1:0-2208 GCA_035553735.1 Pilimelia sp. | reverse complement strand
CCGCCGACCAACCCGGCGCCGCGCCCGGCCAGGCCGCGCCCGGCGGCTTCGAGGCTCGCCGCCGCCCCGGCGCCGCGGGCGGTGACCCGGTCGCCGCGGGCGGTGACCCGGTCGCCGGTCCCGGCGCCCGGACCGGGCCGCGGCCGGCGGTACTGGCCGCGGCGGCACTGCTGCAGTTCGCCATCGTCGCCGGCCTGCCGGACAAGGCGGTGCTCGCGGTACGGCGCCAGGCGGTGGACGCGCTGGAGCTGGGCGCCGCCGAGCGCCACCAGCTGGACGACGCCGTGCGCCTCTTCGCCGCGCACCGGCCCGACCCGCCCACCGTCCGTCTGCGCTTCCTCCGGCTCGGCGCCGCCGAGCAGCAGGGGGTGACCGATCTGCTCGTCGCGGCCACCGGCGGCAACGGCACCCTCGAGGAGTCTGATATGGACCTGTTGGGCCGGCTTTTCGCCGTACTCGGCGCGGCGGAGGACGAGCTGCCGCGGCGCGTCGCCGAGCTTGAGGTCGCCAGCGTGGCGATCGACGGGGCATCCGTCACCGCGCTGGACACCGAGGCCGTGGCCGGCATCCTGGCCGCCGCGCCGGGGCTCCTGCCGACCCTGGAGGCGCTGCTCGCGCCGTGGGCCGGCGGTCCTCCGCCGGGGTACGGCGCCGAGTCGGCGAATCCCTGGACCGCCTGGGCCGCCGGACCGGCCAGCGAGCCGGCGGGCCGTTGACCGCTTCGGCGGCGCCTGGGTTGCCGTGGCGGACGGGTAACGGCCCGTGAGTCCTCCAGGTTCGTCTCCCCGGCGATGCCGTTCCCCGGCGATGCCGTCCGCGTCAGTGCCGGCGGCGCACGGGGTTCGGGCCGCGGGTCGTCGCCACGGTCAGCGGCCGCTGCGGCGCACGCCGCAGCGCACGCCAGCCGAGCAGTGCCGCGACGGCGCCGGCGGCGACGCCGGCCAGCGCCACGACGAGCACCACCCCGACGCTCGCCACGAGCAGCGCCAGGTCTGCGGCGGCCACCAGGATCCACAGCAGCGTGGTCGGCTTGCCCGGGTGTCGGCGGTAGCTCACGTCGTTCTCCTTCCGTCGTACGGGCACCAGTACCCCGCGACGGAAGCGTCATACCGCGCTCAGGGAGCCCGCTCGGGAATCGGCACGAAGCTACGGGTGATCAAATCGAACTCGTCCAGGTTCTCCCGCCAGGTGGCATCCGGCGTGAGCCAGAAGATCGCGTGCGCCTGGTTGCGGGAGGCGATGAAGCCGCGGTTCACCACGTGCAGCCGGGCACCGGCACTGCCCTGGTACGTGTACTCCCAGTCCGCGGCCTTCACGAAGTAGTCCACCGGGGCGATCTTCACCCTCCAGTAGGCCGGGAAGTCGCCGTTGGCCAGGCGGGCCCCCTCCTGCTGCCGCCAGTCCGCCACCGGATCCGGCTTGGGGTGGGGCGACTGGTCGATGCCGAGCACGCGACGCTGCCCGGTCTGCTCCCGGAAGTACACGATCGTGCCCTCCCGGCTGACCGGCCAGCTCGCCGGCACCGCGACGGAGAAGCCGGTCGGGTCGCGGTGGATCCGCCAACCCCGCGGCAGCGCCACCGCCGTACCGGTGGGCGCCGCGGACGGCGCCGGGGAGGCCGCCGCGCTCGGTGCGGCGCCGGACCCGCCGGTGGGCGAGGGCTGCCCGGAGCGGCCCGGGTCCGCGGTGGCCTCCCCGCCCGTCGTCGCCGGACCGGGCGCCGAGGTCGGGCCGGGCCCCGGGGGCGGGCCGGTCGCCCGGCCGCCCGGCTCCGCGTTCGTCAGCAGGACCGCCACGACGACCAGCACCGCGACCGCACCGACCAGCGCGGCCAGCAGCCACGGGCGGCGGCGCGCGGTGACCAGGACGGATCCGGCGGCCGCGGCCAGCCACCCGGCCGTCTCCCGCGCGAGAGCCGGCAGCCCTCGCGGTGGCGCACCGCCCGGCGGTCCGCCGTGCGGATCCTCCCGTCGGGGCCCGATGCGGTCGGCGGGGTCCACGCCGCCGGACGGCTGCGCCGGGATCACCGGAACCGCGGGCGTTGCGGGCCGGGCCCGTTCCCGGTCCGGCGCCGTCCGCGCGGCCGGCTCCGCATCACCGGCCCGTGGCCCCGCCGGTTCCGAGGCGGCCGACTCGGCCGCGGCGGGCCCGTCCACCACCGTCTGATCCAGCGCCACGGGCTCCTGCGGCGCCGTCCCCCGCCCGCCC
>DATMJT010000026.1:0-15780 GCA_035553735.1 Pilimelia sp. | reverse complement strand
CCGCCGGGCCGCGCCGACGAGCGGTGACGGCCCGGCCCACCCGCGGCGCGGCCCGGCGGCCCACCCGCGTCGCGCCCGCGGCGCGTCCCGCCCGGCGCCCGGCCGCCAGCGCGGCTCCGGGACCGCCGAGCGAGCCGCGACCCGCACCGTCATCCCGGCTCCAGGCCCGCCCAGCCGCGTGGCGACTCCGGCTCCCGGTCGTCGTCCGCGCCGCTGGTGATGTCCCGGTCGACGGCGGTGTCCTGGTGCTCGCCGGCGATGTCGGGCTCACCGGTGGTGGAGGTGTCGGTGGGGTCTCCCGCCGGGTGGCCGATCGCCAGCCGGCCCGGCTCCTGCGGGCGGGCCGTACCGGGGCGCTGGTCGCTGTCGGGGTGCTCGTGGCTGCCGTGGTCCGTGTCCATGCCTGGGTGTGCCCGACCCGCTGACGCCCAAACGGTCCGATCTCGGTGTGACACTGACCACAGTGCAAACCGGGAAGGTCGGCAGAGATCTTGCCGTTACCCCGTATGTCGGTGTGACCTGTGTCCCCGGGCCTCACCTCAATAGCCGTCGCGGAGTTCCGTTCGGCTGGAGCCGCGTCGCGCCACTCGCCGAGAGGCGACCGGCACACCGACGCCCACGTCGCCCCGCGGTCCGACCGCGGGGCGACGTGGCGTTGGCGCCGCCAGCTCCCCGCTGCCCTCGTGGGCCGTGGGCGGACGCTCCGGGCCGCCGGGTGCGCCGGTCCGCGGCGGACGCCGAATATCCCTGTCGGTTGTCGGTGCCGGGGTGCAGGATGGGCCTCGGTCAGTGACGGGAGGGACCATGAAAGACGCAATCCGGGCAGAGGGCCTGGTCAAGCGGTACGGTCCGGTGCGGGCGTTGGACGGGTTTGATCTCACCGTGCCCGAGGGCACGGTGATGGGCCTGCTCGGGCCCAACGGGGCCGGCAAGACCACCTCGGTGCGCGTGTTCACCACCCTGTTGGAGCCGGACGCCGGCCATGCCACGGTGGCCGGGCTGGACGTGGTGGCCGACGCCCGGCGGCTGCGCGAGATGATCGGCCTCTCGGGGCAGTACGCCGCGGTGGACGAGTATCTGACCGGCTTCGAGAACCTCGACATGGTGGGCCGGCTCTACGGGCTGGGGGCCAAGGCCGCCCGGCGGCGCGCCACCGAGCTGCTGGAGCGCTTCGACCTGGTCGAGGCGGCCAACCGGCCGGTGAAGGGCTACTCCGGCGGCATGCGGCGCCGGCTCGACCTGGCCGGGGCGCTGGTGGCCCAGCCGCCGGTGCTCTTCCTCGACGAGCCCACCACCGGGCTCGACCCGCGCAGCCGCATCGGCATGTGGGGCGTCATCGCGGAGCTGGTGGCCGCGGGCAGCACGCTGCTGCTCACCACGCAGTACCTGGAGGAGGCCGACCGCCTCGCCGACCAGATCGCGGTGATCGACCACGGGAGGGTGATCGCGCTGGGCACGGCCGACGAGCTGAAGAAGCAGGTCGGCGGCGAGCGGCTGGTGCTCACCGTGGGCAGCGCGGCCGAGCTGGCCACGGCCCGGTCGGTGGTGGCCGCCCTGGCCTCCGGGGAGCTGGCCGTGGAGGAGCACACCCGGACCATCACGGCGCCGGTGAGCGGCGGGGCGGCCGTGCTGGTCGAGAGCCTGCGCCGACTCGACGGCGAGGGGGTCACCGTCCTCGACGTGGGCCTGCGCCGGCCCAGCCTGGACGACGTGTTCCTCAGCCTCACCGGGCACACCGCGCAGGACGAGGCCGGGACCGACGAGCAACCGGGCGCCGGCCGGCGTCCGCGGGACGGACACGACGAGGAGCGGGGTCGATGACGGCGGTGGTCAAGGCGTTCGGCGACGGGATGGTGGTCGCCAAGCGTAACCTGATCAAGATCAAGAGGGTGCCCGACCTGCTGGTGTTCTCCACCCTGTCGCCCATCATGTTCGTGCTGCTGTTCGCGTACGTGTTCGGCAGCTCGATCCAGACCCCCGGGGTGTCCTACCGGGAGTTCCTCATGGCCGGCATCTTCGCCCAGACGGTGCTGTTCGGCGCGACGATCACCGGCAGCGGGTTGGCCGAGGACCTGCAGAAGGGCATCGTGGACCGGTTCCGGTCCCTGCCCATGGCGCGCTCCGCGGTGCTCGTCGGCCGCACCACCAGCGACCTGGTCAACAACGTGCTGGTCATCCTTGTCATGTCCGCCACCGGTCTGCTCGTGGGCTGGCGGATCCGCTCCTCGGTGCTGGAGGCGCTCGCCGGCTTCGCGCTGCTGCTGCTGTTCGCGTACGCGTTCTCCTGGGTGATGGCGGTGATCGGGCTGCTGGTGCGCAGCCCCGAGGTGTTCAACAACGCCAGCTTCATCGCCGTCTTCCCGCTGACCTTCATCGCGAACACGTTCGTGCCGGCGGAGAACCTGGCCACCCCGCTGCGGGTGATCGCCCAGTGGAACCCGGTCTCGGCGGTGACCCAGTCCGCCCGGGAGCTCTTCGGCAACACGAATCCGAACGTGCCGCCGCCGGACGCCTGGCCGCTGCAGCACCCGGTGGTCACCACGCTGGGCTGGGTGGTCCTGCTGCTGGTGGTGTTCGTGCCGCTGGCGGTACACCGCTACAAGAAGGCGGTCAGCCGCTGACCACCCCGGCCGGGCCGGTCTCGGCGGTCCCGGGCGCGCCCGTGACTACCGCGACCGGCCCAGCCAGCGGGCGATGCCCCAGGCGGTCACCTTGCTCATCGCCTCGCGGATGATGGCCCCGCTCATCTTGCTGTGCCCGCGCTCGCGCTCCACGAACTCGATGGGCACCTCCACGATCCGGAAGCCCCGGGCGGCCGCCCGGCGGGTCAGGTCGATCTGGAAGCAGTAGCCCTGGGACGTCACGCCGCCGAGGTCGATGCCCTCCAGCGTGCGGCGGCGGAACGCCCGGAAGCCGGCCGTGATGTCCTTGACCTTCACCCGCAGCGCGGTGCCGGCGTAGAGGTTCGCGCAGCGGGACAGCAGATTGCGCCGCAGCGGCCAGTTCACCACGGTGCCGCCGCGTACCCACCGCGAGCCGATCGCCAGGTCCGCGTCCCGCAGCGCGGCCAACAGCAGGGGGAGCTGCTCGGGCTGGTGGGAGCCGTCGGCGTCCATCTCCACGAGCACGTCGTAGCCGCGCTCCAGTCCCCAGCGGAAGCCCGCGACGTAGGCCGCGCCGAGGCCCTCCTTGCCCTTGCGGTGCAGCACCGCGACGTTGCCGTCCCGCTCGGCGATGGCGTCGGCGATGTCCCCGGTGCCGTCCGGGCTGTTGTCGTCCGCCACCAGGATGTGGGCGCTCGGCACGGCGGCCCGCGTCCGGTCGATGATCCATTGGATGTTCTCGGACTCGTTGTAGGTGGGGATCACGACGAGCACCTTGCCGATGTCGGCAAGGTCGGGGGACTGCCGCTCGCTCATCGCCACCACCACTTCCTTCGTGCCGTCACCGCTGCCGCGAGCACCGTCCCGGGTGGGCGTCGGCGACGCCCGCGCCGGACCGCCCGACCGCGCATCGGGCCGCCGAGTGTGTCGGTTCATCGGTGGGGGAGGCCGACCGGTTGCTCGGACGACATAGTAGCCGCTGGCCCGCGCCGGCCCCGAGCCCGTCAGTGGCCCGTGGCCGCGGGCGTACGGTGCCGCCGCGTGCGGTGCGCGACCGGCGCAGGGCCGGCACGCGCGGACCTTCGGGACAAATCCCTCCTGTGACGCTCGGTAGCTCTATCGTTACTTGCTGACAGAGGTGGGCGGCGAGCTGGCCGCCCCAGCGACGGGGAGAGTTCGTGGCCACAACACGGGGGGCGGTGTCCACGCGCGTCGCGCGTACCACCGCGCGAGCCGGGCTCGCACTGGTCCTGACGCTCGGCGGTCCGGCGGCGCCGGTCCTGGCCGGGCCGGGCGCCGCGGCGCCCGGCCCGCCGCCCCGGGCCGTCGCGCAGCCGGCGCCGGCCGAGGCGGTCGCGGCGCACCCGCACCTGGCCGGATCGGTCGGCGCGCATCCGGACCCGGGGCGGGCCAACGGGCTCGGCGGCGCCCGACGGGTCGACGCGCCGCAGGGCCCCGGGCACAGCTACGCCCTCCAGGCCGACGTGGACGCGCTGCGCGCCATCGGCACGGTCGGTGTGCTGGCCGAGGTCGACCACGGCGGGGCGCTCACCCGGGCCCGGGCGGGCGTCACGGTGCTCGGCGGCACCGAGCCGCTGGACTGGGGCTCACGGTTCCGCATCGGCAGCACGACGAAGACCTTCGTCGCCGCCACCATCCTCCAGCTGGACGCCGAGCGCGTGCTGTCGACCGAGGACACCGTCGAGCGGTGGCTGCCCGGCCTGGTGTCCGGTCGGGGCAACAACGGCGGCGCCATCACCGTGCGGCACCTGCTCCAGCACACCTCCGGCCTGTTCGACTACGTCTCCGACGAGGGCTTCCTGGCGACGATCTCGACGCCCGAGGCCTTCCTGGCCAACCGGTTCGTCACCTACACCCCGCAGCAGCTCGTGCGAATCGCCGTCGCGCACCCTCCGCGGTTCGCGCCCGGCGCCCGGTGGGACTACTCCAACACCAACTACATCCTGGCCGGGCTCATCATCGAGGCCGCCACCGGTGAGCCGTGGGCCGCGCAGGTGCGCAAGCGGATCATCAGGCCGCTCGGGCTCAGCGGTACGACGGAACCCGGCACGGATCCGGCACTGCCCGCCCCGCATCCCCGGGGCTACCAGCTGTTCGGCACCGACGGCGCCTACACCGACACCACCGCGCACAACATGACCTGGGGCGGCGCCGCAGGCTCGCTGGTCTCCACGCCGCGCGACGTGAACACCTTCCTGCGCGCCCTCATGAGCGGGCGCCTCCTGCCGCCGGCCCAGCTGGCCGCCATGCGGACCACCGTGCCGATCGGTCGCGACTACCAGGACATCTGGCCCGGCGGTGGGTACGGGTTGGGCATCTTCCGGACCGACCTGCCGTGCGGGGGCGTCTACTGGCACCACGGCGGGGACGTGATCGGCTACTCGGACACCAACGGGGTGACCGACGACGGTGCCCGCAGCGTGACGGTCGCCTCGTCGACGAACACGTTCAGCGACCCCGACTTCGCCCGGGAATCGGTCGCGGGGACCAACCGGCTCGTCCGCAACGCCCTGTGCGCCGCGCCGCCGGGGCGCTGACCGGTCACGGCGGGGCCAGCACCGTGCGCGCCTCGTCGAGGGTGTCCATGAGCAGGTCGGGGCGGAAGCCCATGAGTTCGAGCGTGAAGCGCACCGCACCGGGGGAGGGCGCCACGACCAGCACCGGGCACCGCCGGTCCGCGCAGCTGCGGACCAGGCTGTCGAGCAGCCGCAGCCCCGCGCTGTCCAGGAAGGTGACCAAGGTCAGGTCCAGGATCACGGCCGGTGCCGCCGTGGCGGCCGTGTGCACCTCGCGCTCCAGGCGGGCGGCGTTGGCATGGTCGATCTCACCGGTGAGCTGAATGATTCCGTACCGGCCGTCGTGCCGAACGTGTGCGCCGCCGTGGTTCATCAGCGTGCCGCCTTCCGGAGCCGTCGTCGCATGATGACAGTCGTCCCTGCGCCGTGGTCAACGATCAGGTCGTCCATCACCCGGCGGATGATGGCCATGCCCCGTCCGCGGTCCGCGGCCGAGTCCGGCGGCCGCCAGCTACCGGCGTCGCGGACCTGGATCTCCACGGATTCCGCCCACCGCGTGGCCGCCACGTGCACGACCCCGGCCGGATCGTGGCCGTAGCCGTGTTCGATGGCGTTGGCGGCCGCCTCCGAACAGGCCAGCACGATCGCGTACTGCTCGCACTCGTCGATGCCGGAGCCGGAAAGCCACTCCCGCAGTTCCGCGCGCAGCCGCGCCAGCTGCGCCAGGTCCGCGGCCAGGACGCCCCGGTACGTGACCGGCGAGTCGAAGGCCAGGGCGAGCAGGCACACGTCGTCGCGGCTCTGCGCGTCGGCCAGCATGGTCTCGATCAGCTCGTCGACGAAGACGGCAAGGTCGTCGCGCGAACCGGCGGTCGCCTGCGCGGCCAGCCGGGCGAACCCGTGGTCGAGTGGCTCGCCGCGCCGCTCCAGCAGGCCGTCGGTGTAGAGCAGCAGCCGGGAGCCCCTGGCCAGGGTCACCCGGTCCTCCCGGCGGGGCCGCCGCGCGGTGAACGCCCCGACCGGGCCGGACCGGCCGCCCCACAGGTAGCACGGCTCCTCGTCGGGCGCGAGCAGCAGCGGCGGCGGGTGCCCGGCGCAGGCGTACCGCAGCTCTCCCGTGTCCAGGTCCAGCTCGGTGTAGGCCAGCGTGGCCATCTGGCCGGTCCCCAGGGTGCCGACGAAGTCGTCGACGTGCCCGAGCAGCGCGGCGGGCGCCGCCCCGGTCCGGGCGAGTGCGCGCACCGCGCTGCGTACCTGGCCCATGGCGCTGGCCGCCGGGATGCCGCGGCCGACCACGTCGCCGACCACCATGCCCACGCGGCTGCCGCCGGTGGTGAAGGTGTCGTGCCAGTCGCCGCCGACCTCCAGCGTCTCCAGGGCCGACTGGTAGTGGGTCACCACCTCGAAGCGCGGGTCGGCCGGCGGCGTGCCGGCCAGCATGCTGCGCTGCAGGGCCTCGGCGACGCCGCGGTGGCGCTCGTACAGGCGGGCGTTCTCCAGGGCCAGGCCCGCCCGGTCCGCCAGATCGGCCAGGAAGTGGTCGTCGAAGCGAGCCGCGTGGGCCCGGTCGCCGATGAGCAGCAACGCCCCGAGCACCCCCTCCCGGGCGCGCATGGGCAGGACCACGCCGGTGCGCCCGCCGGCCGGCGCCCGGCCCGGCACGGGCACGGTGCGGCCGTCGCGGACCGCGGCCGCCAACGCCGCCCGCACCACTGCCGGATCCGGCCACGGCAACCGGTCCGCCGGCGCGGGTTCAGCCGGGGCCGCAGGTTCAGCGGGCGCCGCGGGCCCACCCGGGGGCGCGGGTTCGGCCGCGGCCGGCGGCGCGGGCCCGGGCGTGGCCGGCGCCGGGGCCCCAGCCGCGGCGGGGGGCGTGGGTTCGGCCGCGGCGTCACCCGGCCGCGCCGACGTGGCGAACCAGCTCGCCGCGCCGTCCTGCGGCACCTCGATGCCGGCGTACGCCGCCAGGTCGGGCACCAGCAGCTCCACCAGCCGGCGGGCCCGGTCGGCGAAGCCGACGACCTCGTCCAGCTTCCGACCGAGCCGGGCGAGGAACGCCGACTGCCAGGCCCGCCGTCGGGTCTCCTCATCGAGGCGGACCCGTTCCAGCGCCTGGCCCACCTGGCGCCCGAGGGTGCGCATCAGCTCCACCTCGTCGGCGTCCAGCTCCCTCACCTCGGCGAAGCCGAACGAGACCACACCCAGCGTGCGGTCGTCGGCGACCACCGGCGTCACCGCGCGCATGGCGACGCCGGCAGCCCCGGGGCCGGGCGCCGGATCCACCACCACCCGGCGTTCCCGCAGCGCGCGCGCCTCCGGGACTGAGCCGGTGGCCGGAAGGCCGCCGTCGGGCTCCTCGGCCGGCGCCCCGCCGCCCTGCGGGTCGCCGGGCCGCGGGTCCCGCGGCGGGGGGACCAGCCGCGCTCCGTCGGGGGACAGCAGCCACACGGAGGTGGCCACGGCCCCGAACGCCTCGGTGCCGGCGGTGACCACGGGGTCGACGACCTCGGCCTGCCGGCTGACCGCGGCGCACCGGGCGACCATCTCCTGCAACACCCGGATCCGGGCCGCATTGCGCTCCGCCCGGCGCCGCTCCTGCAGCAGCTCGCGCTCGTACCGGCGCCGGTCCGTGGCGTCGAAGACGGTGAGCCGGGCGACCGCCGGACCGGTGCCCTGGCCCCCGCGGACCGTCACGTTCACCAGAGCCGGGAGTCGGCTGCGGTCGGCCCGGACGAAGTCGACCGCGACCTCGCGCACCTCGCGCTGCATCCGCAGCAGCGGCGCCAGGTGGGTCTCGTAGAAGATGCGCCCACCCACCGTGAGCACGTCCTGCAGCCGCCGGCCCGCCACGTCCTCGCGTCGGTATCCCGTCCAGCGCAGGAAGGTCTCGTTCGCCCGGGCGATCCGGCCGTCCGGCAGCAGCGACAGGTACCCGCAGGGCGCGTTCTCATACAGGTCCTGCGCGCTGTCCTCCAGCAGGGCGGCGGTCGTCGGCTCGATCGGCGGACCGTCGGGGTCCGGCATGTCAGCGACGCCGCAGGTACGACCGGATCGCTGCCACCGTCTCCTCGGGGGCGCTGAGATTCGGGCAGTGGCCGGTGGCACGCATCAGCACCAGCTCGCTGTCGGGCAGCTGCGCGCTGACGTACCGGCCGACCTCCTCCGGGGCGATCACGTCGTCGGCGCACTGCAGCACCAGGCTGGGGACGCGGACCCGCGGCAGGTCCTCGCGGTTGTCGGAGAGGAAGGTCACCCGCGCGAACTGGCGGGCGATGGCCGGGTCCGTGCGGCAGAAGCTGTTGGTCAGCTCGTCGCCCAGCTCGGGCCGGTCCGGGTTACCCATGATCACCGGCGCCATCTGGCTGGACCAGCCCAGGTAGTTGGCATCCAGGGACTCCAACAGCTCGTCGATGTCGGCCTTGCTGAACCCGCCGCGGTAGTCCCCGTCGTCCAGGTAGCACGGCGACGGCCCGACCAGCACCAGGTGGGCGAAGCGGGTCGGCTCCGCCACGGCGGCCAGCACCCCGATCATCGCACTCACCGAGTGCCCCACGAACACGACCCGCTCCAACTCGAGCGCGTCGAGGATCTCCAGCAGGTCCTCGGCGTAGCCGCGCAGCGACGAGTAGCGCTCCGGCCGGTACGCGGACAGGTCCGAGCCACCCGACCCGACATGGTCGAACAGGACGGTACGGTACTCGTCGGCGAATTCGGGCACGACGAATCGCCACATGTTCTGGTCGCAACCGAAGCCGTGTGCGAAGACCATGGCGGAGCCGTCGGGGCGGCCCCCCACCCTGACGTTGTTGCGGCTCAGCACATACACGGCGGCTGACGTTACCCGCGATCGCCGCCGCCCGCCACGCGAGCGACCGCCGGCGTCGCGGCCTGGCCCGGTCGGGTACGCGGTACGGCCGCGCCGCGGCGGGCGGCGGCCGCGGGCGGCTGCGGTCTCGGGTGCATGACACTGCAACGCGTCTCATCGGCGCCATGGACGTCCGCAGTAGTCGCTTCCTAGGCTCACTGAAACTGCCGCAGGTCGGCAGTCACCGCACTTCCGAGCGCCCCGGCCAACCGGCTGGGATGACCCATCGCGGCCACGATCCGCCCGACCGCCGATCGCCTGACCAGTCACTCAGGCGTTCGATCCGCCTGGTTCGAGTCACGTCGACAGGTTCGAGTCACGTAGGCGTCGAGTCACTTTGTCCGAGTCATGCGGTCCGAGTCACTCAGGCGTCGAGCAGTTCGGTTCGAGTCACTCGGGCGTCGAGCAGTTCGGTTCGAGTCACTCGGGCGTCGAATCATGCAGGCGGCAAGCCGCGCAGGAATGCTCGGAATCCACGCAGGAAGGAACGGGGTTTGTTCAGACGTAGGTTCACGCATCCGCACCACACAGGCGACCGCCCGCACCAGGCCCGGCGGTTCCGGCCAGCCCTTACCCCCCTCGGAGTGCGCCGCGCCTGCGCAGCGGTGCCGCGGCGTCGCTGCTGTCCGTCGTCACTGCGACGGCGTTGGCCGTCACCCTGGGTATCTCGCCGGCCACCGCCGGACCGCGCGACCAGCGAGCCGGGGATCCGACGCATCGACCCCAGGGGGTGACCGCGCAGCAGCAGGCGGTGCAGCCACCGGGGCAGTCGGGGCCCGCGGTCGCCGCCGATCCCGGCCCGGCCGTCACCCGAGCGGAGATCATCGCGCGGGCCAAGACCTGGGCGAACGCCCGGGTGCCCTACAGCCAGCACGCCTTCCGCGACGGGTACCGGACGGACTGCTCTGGCTACGTGTCGATGGCCTGGCAGACCAATCGCAACTACTGGACCGGTGATCTGCACACCATCGGGGTCCCGATCGCGCACCACG
This sequence comes from Pilimelia sp., assembly GCA_035553735.1. Taxonomy (GTDB): domain Bacteria; phylum Actinomycetota; class Actinomycetes; order Mycobacteriales; family Micromonosporaceae; genus DATMJT01. The sequence continues at coordinate 5,783 of DATMJT010000026.1, read as the reverse complement.
AGCTTCGCCCGGGCGACATGCTGCTGTTCCACAACCCGGCCGACCCGCACACCGGTTCGCATGTGGTGATCTTCGATCGCTGGACGGGCGGCGTGGGCGGCGACTTCCTGATCTACGAGCAGACCCCGCCCGCCACCACGCACCGCGCGTGGTCGGCCACCGGCTACCGGCTGGGCAACTACCAGCCGTTCCGCTACCGCAACGTCGTGGAGACCATCGGCCCCGGCTCCGAGATCGCCTGGCACCAGGGTTCGACGATCCACACGTTCGCCGGTGCCGGGTTCACGACGGTGGGTTCGGTGTCGGGGATCAATGCGCCGACGTGGGCCGGTGTGGGCGACTTCAACCGGGACGGCCGGGACGATGTGGTCTGGTACTACGGGCACGATGGCACGCTGCACACGTGTACGTCGACGGGTTCGACGTTCGCCAACTGCGCCATGCGGCGGGGTCCGGGGGTCGGCACGCCGACGTGGGCCGGTGTGGGCGACTTCAACGGCGACGGATGGCGCGACGAGATCGCCTGGCACCAGGGTTCGACGATCCACACGTTCGCCGGTGCCGGGTTCACGACGGTGGGCTCGGTGTCGGGGATCAATGCGCCGACGTGGGCTGGCGTGGGGGATTACAACCACGACGGCCGGGACGACGTCTTCTGGTTCTACGGGCACGATGGCACGCTGCACACGTGTACGTCGACGGGTTCGACGTTCGCCAACTGTGCGAAGCGGCGGGGTCCGGGGGTCGGCACCCCGACCTGGGCCGGCGTGGGGCGATTCCGCTGATCTGAGCGGGCCGCCGGCGCCGCGGCGGCAGCCGTGAACGACGCGGCCGGAGCGCCGTCCAGCGACGAGACCCGTCAGGCAGCTGACGTCGTCGTGGACGGTGCTCCGGCCACCTGGTCGGCCCCGGCCGCCGGCGGCTGACAGACCGGTCCGGCCGAGGCGGGCAGACTGGTGCCATGGCACGACTGCGGATCGACTTCTTCTCCGACGTCCTCGAGCTGGGCACCTCGATGACGGTGCTGCTCCCACAGCGCACCTCGGCGCGGATCGGGGCGACCGGCCGCGCCGGCGCGGCCGCCCCTGAGGTGCTGTACCTGTTGCACGGACTCAGCGACGACGACACCGCCTGGACCCGCTACACCTCACTGGAGCGGTACGCCGACGCCCACGGGCTCGCGGTGGTCATGCCGCAGGTGCACCGCAGCTTCTACGCCGACGAGGAGCACGGGGGACGGTTCTGGGCCTTCCTGACCACGGAGCTGCCCGAGCTGGTGGGTACGTTCCTCCGGGTCTCGACCCGCCGGGAGGACACGTTCGTGGCCGGGCTGTCCATGGGCGGCTACGGTGCGGTCAAGTGGGCGCTGCGGGAGCCCGGGCGGTTCGCCGCCGCGGCCAGCCTCTCCGGCGCACTCGACATCGCGCGGCGGCAGGGCGGGGAGGCGGACGACTGGAACCGGCCGCTGATGCGCCGGGTCTTCGGGGAGCGTCGGCTGGCGGGCAGCGACGAGGACCTGCTGCACCTGGTGGCCAGCGGCGACCCGGCCGAGCTACCCAGGCTGTACGTGGCGTGCGGTACCGAGGACCACCTGTACCCGGAGAACATGCACTTCCGGGACGCGTGCGCGGCCCGGGGAATTCCGCTCACCGTGGACTTCGGTCCAGGCGACCACGAGTGGGGCTACTGGGACGCCAAGATCCGCGATGTGCTCGCCTGGCTGCCCCTGCCCTCGGCGTGACGGTTGGGCGCCGCGCGGTCACCGGAGGGTCGGCGGAGCGGGTGCCGCCTCCGGCGCGCTGGCGTACCGGCCCCTCGCCGGCGCGGACCCGCGCCGCTCGGCCGCCTGCCGGACCGGCCCGGCAGGCGGCTGGACCGGCCCGTCGATATGGTCGGGGGTCGTGACCCCACCTGACATCACCGTGGCGACTCGGGCGGAGCGTTCCCGGGTGGTCGGTTCGCTGGTCGCGGCGTTCGCCGGAGATCAGGTCCTGCGGCACCTCTTCCCCGACGAGGCCGCGTATCCGCGGTGCGCGGCCGCCTTCTTCGGCCACCTCTTCGACAAGCGGGTGCGCCGGGGGACGGTGTGGACGGCCGGAGGCGGTGCGTCGGTCGCCATGTGGGACGCGCCGGTGAGCGGCGAGGGTTCGGTGAGCGGCGACGGGCCGGCGGACGGTACGGAGCCGGGTCGCGCCACCCTCGCGGACGTCCTGCCCGCGGACGCGTTCGCCCGCGTCGACGCCTACGACGCGGCCGTGCGTGCGGCGTTGCCAACCACCCCGTTCTGGTATCTCGGCGTCCTCGGCACCGATCCGCGGTACGCCGGGCGCCGTTGGGGTCGCGCGGTCATGGCCGCCGGCCTGCGTCGCGCCGCCGCCGACGGGCTGCCGGCGGTCCTGGAGACCAGCAACCCGGTCAACGTGGAGATGTACCGACGCGCCGGCTGGGAGGTGGCCGAGGTGGTGCCGGCCGACCCGCTGACCGTCTGGATCATGTATCACGGAGGGTGACCGACGTGGCGCCGGGGAATGGGCAGCTCGCGGAGCGGGCTGCCGCCGTCGACGTACAGCCTGGCGCCGGCCCTGGTGGCCATGGCGATGCGGCGCAGCGCGAGCTCGCCGGTCTGTGGATGGCGCCCGTCGAGGGCACCGACACGGACCGCGAAGACGATGTCGTACGGCTCCTCTCCGGCCTGTAGGACGAAGCTCTCGGCCGCGACCCGGCGGACACTCATGCGCCCGGATCCGATCTCCTCCGCCGAGCCGGCCGCTGCCTGGGCGATGGCGGCCGCGGATCGGTCGATGGCCAGGATGTGGCCCGTGGTGAGTCGGGCCGCGACCGCTCGTGCGGCCGCCCCGGGCCCGCACCCGATTTCGAGGACGCGGGAGTGCGGCTCGATCGGGAGCGCGTTCACGATCGCGGCGAGGCGGGGTGACAGTGCGGCCGGCACGGTGAGAAGGATAGTGACGTCAACCAACCGGGTGGACCTTGCTGCGTGCCGGGCCGAGGACCGGCATTCGGTCGCTCAGCTGCGCACGAGCGCGTCGTACACCTTGGCGAACCGTGCGCGCCGTCGCGCGTAGTGCTCGACGTGCGCGGGCCGGGGCTCGTACGTCGCCCCGGTGGCCCGGGACGCGCGCGGGACGTCCGGTGCCAGCACGTCGAGCGCGAGCAGCGCCGCACCCCGCTGCGTGGCGCGCCGCCGGGTCACGTGCGTGACGGGCCGCCCGAGCACGTCCGCGAGGACCCGGAGCCACTCAGGGTGGTCGTTGCTGACCCGTCCGGCCGCCGCGACCTCCAACACCTGCGGGGCGGCGGGCTTCAGCTCGTCGGCGACGCGCGCGTAGGTCATGGCCACTCCCTCCACGATCCCGCGGAACAGGGCGTCGGCGTCCGTGGCCGCCGACACCCCGCCGAGCACGGCGCGGGCCCGACCGGCCCAGCCCGGCGCGCGTTCACCGGTGAGGTACGGCAGCACCAGCGGTGTGGCGTGGCTCGGCGGCGCGGTGAGGGTGGCCGTAAGCGCCGGGCTGAGGCGCAACGTGTGCTGCGCCCAGCTGATGGCGCGTCCGACGTCGTTGATCGCCCCGCCGAGCAGCGTGCGTCCCGCGTCGACCCGGTAGTTCCACAGCCCGAACGGTAGGGGATCGGCAGGACCGTCGAGCAGCACCCGCAGCGCACCGCTGGTGGCTGTCGACGCGGCGAGGACCGTGGCGTCGGTCGCCCCGGACCCGATGTTGCTGGCGAGGCCGTCGGTGATCACGGGGAACCACACGGCGCGGGCGAGGGCGGGCCAGCGCGCCGGGGCCGCCGGAGGTGCCGGCTGCGTCACGTCCCGGGGCGGGCAGAGCTGCTCCGGGCCGATGCCCGCGGCGGCGAGCAGCTCGGCGTCGAGTTCGCCGGTGCGACGGTCGAGCAGGCCGGTCCACGCCACCGTGGAGGTTCCGGCGAGCGGCTGCCCGATCAGCCGTGCCAGGACGTACTCTCCCAGGGACCACCAGAACGCGGCCTTCGCGACGACGCGCGGCTGCGTGGCAGCGAGCCAGCGCAGGCGCGGCGCGTGGTAGCTCGTGTGCAGGCGGGTGCCGGTGCGCTGCTGCGCCGCGCGCTCGTCGAGTTCCTCCCGCAGCGCCGTGACCGAGTCGGCGCTGCGGGAGTCGGCGTAGGTCAGGCAGGGGGTGAGCGCGCGTCCGGCCGCGTCGACCGCGACCAGCGAGGCGGCGAAGGTGTCCATCACCACGCCGGCGGTGCGGGTCCCCAGCCGCGGGTCGCCGGTCACCGCGTCGAGGACCTGTTCGACCTCGGCGGCCACCCGGTCGGGGTCGATGACCGAGGTGCCGTCGGGTGCGACCGTGAAGGCGTGCCGCACCTTGTACTGCAGGCCGTGGACCCGCCGCCCCGACGCGTCGTACACGCCGCCACGGGTGGCGGTGGACCCGATGTCCAGCGCCAGGACCAGCGGGTCCGACGCCGCGTCGAGGGCCACGTCGTCGTCGGTCCGGGTCATCACAGTCCTCGTCGTCGGCGGCGCGGGTCTGCGGCGACCCTAGCCAACCCCGGCCGTGGGCGCCCGCCGTGGCCGCGGTCAGGGCGCGACGTGTCGCCGCCGCACGGCAAGCCCCGGGAACGCCCGACCGGTCGGCGACGGGAGTCACGCGCCACGTCCGTCCCGGCCTGCCGCGTTCCGCCCGCCCGTACGGAAGATCGCCGTCGACGACCGACAGACCGGCCTTTCCCGCGCGATGTCACATCCGCGGCCCGGCCGGTGTCTCCATGGGGTGACGACCTACCGACCGTCGCGCGGCCACCGACACAGGAGGAGACATGGCGCAGACGACCCGCATCCCCCCGGCCGAGATCACCGGCGTCAGGGGAGCGCTGATCAAGCGGATGATCGAGAAGAAGCTGGGCCGGGTGCCGACGGCGCTCGGCGTCTACTGGCACCACCCCAAGGTGCTGTTCGCCAGCTTCGGCCTCGGCGGCAAGCTGCGGAAGTGGGACGCCTGCGACGAGAGCCTGAAGTCGTTCGCCCACATGGCGGTCGCGTCGCTGGTCGGCTGCACGTGGTGCCTGGACTTCAACTACTTCGAAGCGCGCAACAAGGGGCTCGACGTGGAGAAGGCGCGCCAGATCCCGCGGTGGCGGGAGGCGGAGGTCTTCACCGCGCTGGAGCGGGACGTCCTGGAGTACGCCGAGGCGATGAGCCAGACACCGCCGACCGTGACCGACGAGCTGGTGGACCGGCTGCGCGCCGAGCTGGGACCCGCCGCCGTGGTCGAGCTCACCTCGGTGATCGCATTCGCGAACATGAGCACGCGCGGCAACGTGGCGCTCGGTATCGCCTCCGACGGCTTCGCCGACGCGTGCGGATTGAAGCCGCTGGCGAAGCGGCCGGGAGTAGCGTCCGCGTCATGAGCGAGGACCCGTTCGTCGCCCACCGCAGCCTGCTGTTCACCGTCGCCTACGAGATGCTCGGCTCGGTCGCCGACGCCGAGGACGTGGTGCAGGAGACCTGGCTGCGGTGGGCGGCCCTGGTCGAGGCCGAGCGCCGCGAGGTCCGCTGCCCCCGGGCGTACCTGGTGCGGATCGTGACCCGGCTCTGCCTCAACCGGTTCCGCACGCTCGCGCGGCAGCGCGAGGAGTACGTGGGCGAGTGGCTGCCCGAGCCCGTGCTGACCAGCCCTGACGTCGCCGAGGACGTCGAGCTCGCGGAGAGCGTGTCGATCGCCATGCTGGCGGTGCTCGAGACGCTGCTGCCGACGGAGCGCGCGGTCTTCGTGCTG
>DATMJT010000025.1:0-16338 GCA_035553735.1 Pilimelia sp. | reverse complement strand
GCCGGAGGTTCGGGGCGCCGTGGGGCCGGGGCGCGGTCCGCCGCGCGGCCGCCGGTGCGGTCCGCGGCCCACGGGCGCGCACCGCCGCGGCCGCCTACGCCGCGCGGCACCCGGAGCGCGCCGGTCGGAACTGCGACAGGACACCGGCGCCGGCGACGCGCGAAAGGCCCGGCCCGGCGGGTCTCGCCGGGCCGGGCCTGCCGTGAGCCGGGGCGCCGGATCGTCGGCGGGATGCCGACGGGCGCCCCCACGGGCGACCGGGTCAACCGAGCACGCGGCGCACCACGTACGCGGTCCAGATCTTGCGCTTGCCGACCGTCTGTCCCGGCCGGGGCGCGTCGAAGATGTAGCCGTTTCCGGCGTAGATGCCGACGTGGTAGGCGTACGTGCCCTGCCGGAAGAAGACCAGGTCGCCGACCTTGGCCTTCGACTTGGGCACCGCCCGGCCGTACCGCTGCTGGGCGTTGGCGTTGTGCGGCAGCTTCTTGCCGAACTTGCGGAACACGTAGCGGGTCAGGCCCGAGCAGTCGAAGGCCTTCGGCCCGGCAGCGCCCCAGCGGTACGGGCGGCCCCGCAACGTGCTCGCCTCGGCGAGCACCTCGGTGCCGATGTGCCGCGGCCGGATCTTGACGGAGCCGGACTGGGCGGCAAGCGACACGGTGCGACCGGCGGCCTGCTGCGCCGGGTACGCCACCCGGTAGCGCCGGATCACCGGCTGCCGCAGCCGCCAGCTCGCCTCGCCCGCGGCGGTAAGCCGCCGCGCGGCGATGTTGTGCCAGCCGTCAGGCCTCCTGACCTGAAGGAAGGCCGTACGTCGGGCGACCGGCGCGGTCACCCGGGCGGTGAACGTGACCTTGCGCCCCTGCACAGGGCGGGTGGTGCTGACCTTCAGCCGCACCCGTGGCCGCACCGGAGCCGGCGCGGCCGGGCGAGGTGCGGCTGCGGCGGGGCTGGGGGCCTGGGCCGCGCCGGAGCCGGTGGCCGCCGCGGCGGCCATTGGCGCGGGGCTGGTGGCGGTCCGGGCCGCCGTGCCGGTGGCCGCACCGGCGGCGACCGGCGAGGCGGTCAGCAACTGTCCGGCGCACAGACAGGCGGCGACGGACACGGCGAACCTGCCGGTGCCGGCGGGCAGCCGCCAGCGCCGGCGCGAAGTGAATTCGTGCACGTGAGATCCCTCCGGCACGCCTGCGGGGTTAGCTGTCGGGTTCGGGCTCGAAGGTTGGCCCGGCCGAGCACGTCGGCTTCACCCCGAGGCCGTCGGGCGCGATGGCGCCGGCGGCCGTACTGCAGTCGGTTCCCCCGTCCCGGCCCTTGCGGTCGGTTGGTTGAATGACGCCACCCGGAGGGCGGGGTTCGGCGTGGCCGAGCGGCGCACCCGCCGGCGTTGGCGCCGGGGGCACTACGGTTCTATCCGATCGCAGAATCACGCCTCGTCGTTCTTCGATGACTCCTCGAATTTGGCACGACGCGCGCCGGCCCGTTTTGGTCCGGCTGAAAGCAAAAATGCGTGGCCAGCGGTTACTAGCCAGTAACTGAACGTTATGCGCCTGCGTGATTCATGCCACGCAATTGGCCCCGGATACCAATCGCCTCTCCCTTTCGCCGGGAACACCGGGGCGCCGGCCCGGCCCCCGCCGGCCCCTCGCCCCCGGCGCCGCGGCGGCGTGCGGACGACCGCGTCGGCGCCCGGTCGGCCGCCAGCGGGAGCCGACGAGGGGTCGGATCCGCGGCGCGCGTGGAGTACCCTCGCTCGCGTGAACCGGGAAGCAGGGCCCGCGTGAGCGAGCGCAGCGAGCGAACCATGAGCACAGTGCCCACGCGCACGCGCATCGCCGCCGCGCAGCAAGGCGATCGCGGAAGCCAGCGCAGCCAGCGAACCATGAGCACAGTGCCCACGCGCACGCGCATCGCCGCCGCGCGGCAAGGCGATCGCGGGGGTATCCGGTGACCACCGACCGGATGCCCCTGCGGGCCAAGGTCGCCAGCTCCGTCTCCCGCACCGCCGCGGCGTTGTCGCGCGCCGCCGGCCGGGGTGACGGCTCCGTCATCGGCGGCTGGCTGGGGTTGAAGATCGATCCGGACCTGCTGGCGCACCTGGCCGCCGGGCGCGAGGTCGCCCTGGTCTCCGGCACCAACGGCAAGACCACCACGACCCGGTTGACCGCCGCCGCGCTGGGTGCCCTCGGCACGGTCGCCACCAACTCGTTCGGCGCCAACATGCCCACCGGGCACACCTCGGCGCTGGCCAAGGCCGGTCGCACCCGGTTCGCCGTGCTGGAGGTGGACGAGCACTACCTGGCCCAGGTCATCGCCGCGACCCGGCCCCGGGTGGTGGCACTGCTCAACCTGTCCCGGGACCAGCTGGACCGGGCCCAGGAGGTGGCCATGCTGGCCCAGCGCTGGCGGCAGGTGCTCGCCGCGCACCCCGACCTGCGGGTGGTGGCCAACGCCGACGACCCGATGGTGGCGTGGGCGGCCATCGCGGCCGGGCACGTCACCTGGTTCAGTGCCGGCCAGCGCTGGCGGGACGACTCCTGGGTCTGCCCGGAGTGCGGCTCCCACCTGGCCCGCACCGAGGCCCGCCCGACGCCCGGCGCGCCGGGGTCCGACACGGACTGGTACTGCACCGGCTGCCCGCTGCGCCGACCGCGGCCGGAGTGGACCGTCGAGGACGGCCTGGTGCTGGACGCCGTCGGTACGCCGTACGAGGTCAAGCTGTCCCTGCCGGGGACCGTCAACCTGGGCAACGCGGCCACCGCGCTGGCCGTGGCCGCCGCCTTCGGGGTACGCCCCAACGACGCGATCCCCCGGCTGGCGGAGGTCGCCTCGGTCGCCGGGCGGTACGCGCAGGTCGAGCGCGAGGGGCGGCTCATCCGGCTGCTGCTGGCCAAGAATCCGGCGAGCTGGCTGGAGGCCTTCGACATGGCCGAGGCGGCCCCCACCCTGCTGTCGATCAACGCCCGGGACCCGGACGGCCTGGACACCTCCTGGCTCTTCGACGTCGACTTCGCCCCGCTGCGGGACCGACCGGTGCTGATCACCGGGGACCGGGCCTACGACCTGGCGGTGCGGCTGGACGTCAACGAGGTGCCCTTCCGGCACGTCCCCACCTTCGCCGCGGCGGTGGCCGCCGTCCCGCCCGGGCGCCTCGAGGTCATCGCCAACTACACCGCGTTCCAGGACATCCGAGCGGAGTTGGACCGTGTCAACTGAGAGCAGCGTCCGGCTCGTCTGGGTGTACCCCGACCTGCTGTCCACCTACGGCGACCGGGGCAACCTGCTGATCCTGGCCCGGCGCGCGGCGCGGCGGGGCTGGTCCACCGAGGCCGTCGAGGTGCGCTCCGACCAGCCGCTGCCGCGCACCGCCGACGTCTACCTCGTCGGCGGCGGCGAGGACGGGCCGCAGAGCCTGGCCGCCCAGCGGCTGATCGCCGACGGCGGGCTGCACCGGGCGGTCGAGGCCGGGGCGGTGGTGTTCGCGGTGTGCGCCGGCTACCAGCTGCTGGGCCGGTCGTTCTTCGCCAAGGGCGTCCAGTGTCCCGGCCTGGGCCTGCTGGACCTGCACTCCGATCGCGGCGCCACCCGGGCGGTGGGTGAGCTGGCCGGGGACGTCGACCCCCGACTGGGGCTGCCGGCGCTGTCCGGGTTCGAGAACCACGGCGGCCGCACCCATCTCGGTCCGGGCTGCGCACCGCTGGCCCGGGTCACCGCCGGGGTGGGCAACGACGGCGCCACCGAGGGCGCCTGGCGGGGCAAGGTGCTCGGCACGTACGCCCACGGCCCGGCGCTGGCCCGCAACCCGGCCCTGGCCGACCTGCTGCTGCGCTGGGCCGTGGGCGCCGACGCGCTGCCGCCCCTGGACGACGCCTGGCCCGACCGGCTGCGCGCCGAGCGACTGGCGGCCGTCGCCGCGGCCCGGGGCTGACTTGATGGCCGCCGAGGCTCCGATCGCCGGTGCGCCTGCCGATCAGGGTCAGGTGACCGCACCCGGCCAGGCGTCCCGCCGTACCCGCGTCCGGCGGCTGCTGCTGCTCACCGCGACGGTGCTCGCGCTGGCCGGGGCGGCGGCGCTGCTGCCGCTGGAGTCCGCCCGGCAGGCGGTCGCCGACATCGGCCCGGCCGGACCCGTCGCCGCGGTCCTGGCCGGCGCCCTGCTGATCGCCTCGCTGACCCCGCGGACGGCCGTGACGCTGGCCTGCGGTGCCCTGTTCGGGGCCGCCGAGGGCTTCTGGTGCGCCCTGGCGGCGGCCGTGCTGGGAGCGACGGTGACCTACCTGGCCGGGCACTGGGCCGGCAGGGGCGTGCTGTGCGCCCGGGTGAACAGCCGCCTCGCCCGCCTCGACGGTTGGCTGGCCCAGCGCGGGATCCTGGCGGTGGTCGTCGTGCGGCTGCTTCCGCTGGCCCCGTACGGTCTGATCGGGTACGCCTACGGCACCACGTCGGTGCGGCACCGGGACTACTTCCTCGGCACCTTTCTCGGCGCCATCCCGTCCTGCTTCTCCTACGCCGTCATCGGGGCCGCGGTGGTCGCCCCGGGCGAGATCAACCCCCTGGTCTACCTGCCGGCCACGCTCGGCATGCTGGTGAGCAGCATGGCCGCGTGGCACTGGCGCCGCACGGCCCGCCGCGCCCGGATGTCCGCCGCGCCCGGCCCGGCCGCCGGGGCGGGCCCCGATGCCGCTCCCCACGCGGGCGTTCCCGCCGGGGCGGGCGTCGACCCCCGCCTCGCCCCCGCCGGAGCCGGCATCCCGGCGCCGCGCCCTTGCGTGCCGACCGTGGCGACGGCCACCACGATGGTCTGACCGGCCCGGCGGCGGCCGCCGGCGACCGGCAGCCGCCGCCGGTGCCGGGCAGCGCGGCCGGCGCCCGTCGACGCGGCCGGCGCCCGGGCCGGGACGCCCGAACTCCGGTCGCGGGGACCCGGACCGGTGACCCGGGAGCACCCGGCCAGATCGCCGGATATGCGCCCCTTGTCTGCCCGGGGCAGCGGACCAGCCGGCCGCCCGGTTAGGGTGCGGGCTCGATCCCCGGGTCAGGAGCATCATGGGCCACCTTCTTCGCCTCTCGCGCCGGTTCCGCCTCTCACGCCCGTCACGCCCGTCGCGCATCCCGCGCCGGCTCGCCGCCGCTGCCGCCGCCGTGCTGACGACGGGCGCCGTCGCGGCGGCCCCCACCGTGGCCCACGCCGACCACCCCGACGCGCCGGACCTCACGGTCACCTCGCCGCAGGCGCGGCACGGCGTGACCGTGCACCAGTCCGGCGCCGCGGTGACGTTCGTGGTGCACAACGAGGGCAAGGTCGACGCCGAGAAGGTCACCCTGACCGTGACGCCGCACGTGGACACGGCCCGGGTGACGACGTCGCTGAACCCGGCGGCGGGCAACTGCGCGCTGGCGGGACAGGCGATCACGTGCCGCTGGGACCGCGTGCGGGGTGGGCAGCGCATCGAGCTGTCCCCGCTGCGGCTCGCCCTGGTGCCGGGCGCCAGGCCGGGCACGGCGGGCTGGGTGGACGGCCGGGCGTTCGGCGAGGACGCGGAGGCCGACCCGCACGAGCACACCAACTACACGGAGGTCGAGGTGATCGCGGGGGGCCCGGGGCCCGACCTGGTCGCCCTGGCCGAGGACGCCAACGACCCGCAGCGCCGGGTGGGGCCCGGCGACCGCGCGCCCGTTGTCGGCGAGGTGCGCAACGCGGGCGACCGGCCAGCCGCGGGTTTCCGGCTGAGCCTGTCCATGGGCCCGGGCGTGGGCTTCGCGGAGCGGCACGCCGAGTGCACGTACAGCACGCCCCGCAGGGCGCAGGAGGGGTCGCTCTACGACGCGGGCGGCGTGGACTGCGTGCTGCCGCTGCGGCTGGAGCCGGGCGAGGGGGTGCGGCTGCACGACGAGCAGCCCCGCGAGTCGCTGTTCAACCTGATCTTCGGAGAGAACCTGATGGGTCCGGCCGCCCTGCGCGGCTCGCTGTCCGTGCTGCCGCTGACCGAGGCCGAGGCGGCGGCCGCCACGCCGGGCGCCCTGACCCGGGCGCTCGCCGCGCGCCGGACCGCCCGGGCCGGCGCCGCCCCCGCCCGGGCGGCGACGGGCTACGACCGGGACAAGAGCAACAACACCGCCCACTTCCGGGTCTTCACCAGGCCCAACGCCACCGACGTGTCGATCACCGCCGAGCCCGCCACCAGGGTGGCGCAGGGCCTGCACGTGGGCATGGTGCTGCGCAACCACGGGCCGGCTGACACGCGCAGCCCGATCGTGGAGGTCACCGCGCCCAGCGGCACCCTGGTCGTTCCCACGGCCCACTGCCGGGCGCCGGGGGCACCGGCCGACTCCCGCGCCCCCGCCAGGGTCGTACGGTGCACGAACCTCGACGACGAGTTCCTGACCGCGCACTCCATCTTCGGCCTGATCACCGCTGGCGTGACCCTGAAGGTCGTCGGCGTGCCGGGCGACGACGGCACCGTCCGGGTGGTCGGCGTGGACCCCGGCGACGAGCTGAACCCGGCGAACAACGTCGCCAGGATCGTCGTCGCGGCCTCCGCGCCCGCCGGTGAGCTTCCGGTCACCGGCGCGCCGACCGCGTGGCTGGGCCCGGCGGGTGCGGCGGCGCTGGCCCTGGGCGCGGCGCTGTTCGTCCTCGCCCGCCGCCGCACCGTGCGCGTCGGCCTGCCGGAGTGACGGCCCGCGGCGCCGCGAGGCGCCCCGGCGCTACCGGACCACGCTGACCATCCGCCCCGGCACCACGATCACCTTGCGCGGCTCGGCGCCGCCCAGGTGCTCGGCCACCGCCGCCAGCGCGGCCGCCCGGACCGCGGCCTCGTCCGCGTCGGACGGCACCTCGACCCGCGCCCGCACCTTGCCGTTCACCTGCACCGGGTAGGTCACCGCCGCGGCGGCCAGCAGCGCCGGGTCGGCCACCGGGAACGGCGCGTACGCCAGCGAGCCGGCGTGGCCCAGCCGCGCCCACAGCTCCTCGGCGACGTGCGGGGCGAACGGCGCCAGCATCAGCACCAGCGGCTCGGCGACCTCCCGCGGCGTCGCGGCCAGCTGGGTCAGCCCGTTCGTCAGCTCGATCAGCTTGGCGATCGCCGTGTTGAACCGCAGCCCGGACAGGTCGCCGCGCACCCCGTCGACCGCGCGGTGCAGCAGCCGGCGCAGGTCGTCGCCGGCTGGCTCGTCGGTCACCCGCAGCCCGCCCGACTCCTCGTCGACCAGCGCCCGCCACACCCGCTGCAGGAACCGGTACGCCCCCACCACCGCGCGGGTCTCCCAGGGCCGGGACACCTCCAGCGGGCCCATCGACATCTCGTAGACCCGGAACGTGTCCGCCCCGTACGCCGCGCAGATCTCGTCGGGGGTGACCACGTTCTTCAGCGACTTGCCCATCTTGCCGTACTCCCGGCTGACCGGGGTGTCGCCGTGCACGTAGCCGCCGTCGCGCTCGACCACCTCGGCCGCCGGCACGTACGAGCCGCGCGGGTCCACGAACGCGTACGCCTGGATCATGCCCTGGTTGAACAGCCGCCGGAACGGCTCCTCGCTCGACACGTGCCCCAGGTCGTACAGCACCTTGTGCCAGAAGCGGGCGTACAGCAGGTGCAGCACGGCGTGCTCGGCGCCGCCCACGTACAGGTCCACCCCGCCCGGGTCGCTCGTGTCGCGCCCGCCACCGGGCGCCGCCGCCGGGCGCGGCCCCATCCAGTACCGCTCGTTGGCCGGGTCCACGAACGCGGCGCCGTTGTCGGGGTCCAGGTAGCGCAGCTCGTACCAGCAGGAGCCGGCCCACTGCGGCATCACGTTGGTCTCCCGCGTGTAGCGGCGGGGCCCGTCACCCAGGTCCAGCTCGACCTCCACCCAGTCGTGCGCCCGCGACAGCGGGGTCTCCGGGGAGGTGTCGGCGGCGTCGGGGTCGAACGTGCGCGGCGCGAAGTCGGCCACCTCGGGCAGGGTCACCGGCAGCGCCGACTCGGGCAGGGCCACCGGCAGGCCGGTGGCGTCGTACACGATCGGGAACGGCTCGCCCCAGTAGCGCTGCCGGCTGAACAGCCAGTCCCGCAGTCGGTAGGTGACCGCGCCGCGGCCGTGGCCGTGCTCCTCCAGCCACGCGATGATCCGGGCCTTGGCCTCGGCCACGCCAAGCCCGTCCAGGACCAGGCCGCGCTCCGGCGCGGCGCTGTTGATCGCCGGCCCCTCGCCGGTGTATGCCTTGCCCTCGAATCCCTCGGCCGGCTGCACGGTGCGGACGATCGGCAGGTCGAAGACCTCGGCGAACTCCCAGTCCCGCTCGTCCTGGCCCGGCACCGCCATGATCGCGCCGGTGCCGTAGCCGGCCAGCACGTAGTCGGCGACGAAGATCGGGATGGGCGCGCCGTTCACCGGGTTGGTGGCGTAGGCGCCGACGAAGACGCCGGTCTTCTCCTTGGCCTCGGCCTGCCGCTCCGCGTCGGTCCTGCCGGCGGCGAACTCCCGGTACGCGGCCACCGCCGCCGCCGGGGTGGCGTGCCCGCCGGTCCAGGCGTCCCGGGTGCCCTCGGGCCAGGCCCCGGCGACCAGGCCGTCGACAAGCTCGTGCTCCGGGGCCAGCACCAGGTAGGTGGCGCCGAAGATGGTGTCCGGGCGGGTGGTGAACACGGTCGCCGGGCCCGCCGGGGTCGGGAAGTCGATGTGCGCGCCGGTCGACCGGCCGATCCAGTTGCGCTGCATCAGCTTGATCGGCTCGGGCCAGTCCAGCCGGTCCAGGTCGGCCAGCAGCCGGTCGGCGTACGCGGTGATCCGCATCTTCCACTGCTTCAGGCTGCGCTTGAACACCGGGAAGTTCCCCCGGTCGCTGCGCCCGTCGGCGGTGACCTCCTCGTTGGCCAGCACGGTGCCCAGGCCGGGGCACCAGTTGACCGGCGCCTCCGACACGTACGCCAGCCGGTGCTCGTCCACGATCCGCCGCCGCTCCACCTCCGACAGCGCGGCCCAGGGGCGGCCGTCCGGGGTGGGGCGGCTCCCGGCGGCGAACTCGGCGATCAGCTCGTCGACGGGGCGGGCCCGGCCCGCCGCGGCGTCGTACCAGGAGTTGAAGATCTGCAGGAAGATCCACTGCGTCCAGCGGTAGAACTCCGGGTCGGTGGTGGCCACCGACCGGCGGTCGTCGTGGCCCAGGCCCAGCCGGCGCAGCTGCGCGCGGTAGCGCGCGATGTTGGCCTCGGTGGTGGTGCGCGGGTGTGTCCCGGTCTGCACCGCGTACTGCTCCGCCGGCAGCCCGAAGGCGTCGAAGCCCATGGTGTGCAGCACGTTGCGCCCGGCCATCCGCTGGAAGCGGGCGTACACGTCGGTGCCGATGTAGCCCAGCGGGTGGCCGACGTGCAGCCCGGCCCCGGACGGGTACGGGAACATGTCGAGCACGTACAGCTTCTCGGCGGCGTCCGGGGCCCCGGCGGCGCGGGGCGCCCGGGGGTGACCGGGGTCGGCCAGCGTCCCGACCGGGTTCGGCGTGCGGAAGGTGCCCTGCCGCGCCCAGTAGTCCTGCCAGCGGGCCTCGATGTCGTTCGCCAGCGCGGCGGTGTACCGGTACGGCGGGACGTCCGCCGCGGCCTCGGCCGGATGCTGCGCTACCTCACTCATGCTGTGCCACCTGTGTCGATCGTCGCTGGGTCGGATGGTCGGTGTGCCGGACGGCCCGGCGGACGGGCGGGCGGCACGGTGCCGCCGGGCATGAAAAAACCCCTCACGCAGGAGGGGTCGCCGTGCTGTCGGTGCTACCTCGCTGTGGGTGCCACCTCAGCACGGCCTGCCGAGAAGGAGCGCGGAATGGGTCGCCACGCACGCAGTGTACCGTGCGGCCGGCGCGGGCGTCGCCCGGGAGCCGCGTTACCGCCGCGGGCCCGCGCGGGCGGCTGGCCTGGGCGATCGCTCAACAGATGAGTCGATATTGACCAACTCGGCGGAGCCCGACCACCGGGCTAGCCTGGGAGGATGCGGAGCGACACGCGCGGGACGACGCGGACGCGCACCTCGTGAGTGATTCCCGCGAAGCTGGCGGCCGTGCCCGGGGCGTCTTCCCCGCCCCACCGCCGCACCACGAGGAGGAGCCACCGTGACCGCACCGACCTGGGACGAACTGGGCGCCGCGCTGCCCGGCCACGAGTTCCGCACCGCGACGGAGGCCATCGTGGCCAACATCGAGCAGGTCATCGAGGGCAAGACCGCGACCGTGCGGCTCGCGCTCGCCGTGCTGCTGGCCGAGGGGCACCTGCTCATCGAGGACGTGCCCGGGGTGGGCAAGACCAAGCTCGCCAAGGCCATGGCCCGCTCCATCGACTGCTCGGTGCGGCGCATCCAGTTCACCCCGGACCTGCTGCCCAGCGACGTCACGGGGGTCAGCGTCTACAACCAGGAGACCCACGACTTCGAGTTCCGGCCGGGCGCGGTGTTCGCCAACCTGGTCGTCGGCGACGAGATCAACCGCGCCTCGCCCAAGACCCAGTCCGCCCTGCTGGAGTGCATGGAGGAGCGGCAGGTCACGGTCGACGGCACCACGTACGAGCTGCGCGCCCCGTTCATGGTCATCGCCACCCAGAACCCGATCGAGATGGAGGGGACCTACCCGCTGCCCGAGGCGCAGCGGGACCGGTTCACCGCCCGGATCGCGATGGGCTACCCGGAGCCCGGGGCCGAGCTGTCGATGCTCGACGGGCACGGGGCCGCCGACCCCATCCACGCGCTGCGCCCGGTCTCCGACGCGGCGACCGTACGCCGGCTGATCGCCACGGTCCGCGACGTGCACGTGGCCGACGCCGTGAAGCAGTACGCGGTCAACCTGGTCAACGCCACCCGGGAGTCCGCCGACCTGCGGCTGGGCGCCTCGCCCCGGGCGACCCTGCAGCTGCTGCGCACCGCCCGGGCGGTGGCGGCCCTGGAGGGGCGCGACTACGTGCTGCCCGACGACCTGCAGGCGCTGGCCGTGCCGGTGCTCGCCCACCGGATCATCCCGACCGCCGACGCCCAGCTCTCCCGGCGCACCACGGACGCCATCGTCGCCGACCTGGTGCACCGCCTGCCGCTGCCGCACGACCGGCAGCGCTCGCCCTACGACACCCGGGCCGCCGGCCACGGCGCCGACGCGCACGCCCGGTACGAGCGGCGGGGGCGCTGATCGTGCGGGAGGCGCTGCGCGGGCTGACCACACGCGGCCGGTCGTTCCTGGCCGCGGCCGGCGCCGCCGCGCTGTCCGCCCTCATCCTGGGCGAGAAGGACCTGCTGCGGGTGGCCGTGCTGCTGGTCATCCTGCCGCTGCTGGCGGTCGCCTACGTCGGCCGCAGCCGCTACAAGCTGGCCTGCACCCGCGCGGTGGAGCCGCACCGGGTGCCGGTCGGCTCCACCGCCCGGGTGGTGCTGCGGCTGCAGAACCTCTCCCGGCTGCCCACCGGCACCCTGCTGCTGGAGGACCGGCTGCCGTACGCGCTGGGCAGCCGGCCGCGGGTGGTGCTGGAGCGGCTCGGGCCGCACCAGGCCAGCTCGGTGGCGTACACCGTGCGGGCCGACGTGCGCGGCCGCTACGAGCTGGGACCGCTGGTGATCCGGCTGACCGACCCGTTCGGGCTCTCCGAGCTCACCCGCTCCTTCCCGGTGGTGGAGCGGCTGACCGTGATCCCGCAGGTGACGCCGCTGCCCGCGGTCCGGCTGGCCGGCGAGTTCGCCGGCGCCGGCGAGAGCCGGGCCCGCTCGGTGGCGGTGCACGGCGAGGACGACGCCGCCACCCGCGAGTACCGCCGCGGGGACGACCTGCGCCGGGTCCACTGGCGCTCCACGGCGCGCACCGGCGAGCTGATGGTCCGGCGCGAGGAGCAGCCCTGGGAGAGCAAGGCCACCGTGCTGCTCGACACCCGGGCGGCCGCCCACGCCGGTGACGGGCCCGCGGCCAGCTTCGAGTGGGCGGTCTCGGCGGCGGCCAGCATCGCGGTGCACCTGCGCCAGGCGGGCTACAAGCTGCGGCTGGTCACGGTCGGCGCCGCCGAGGAGCGCGCCGGCCGCAGCCGCGCCGCGGACCCCGCCGGGATCGACGCGGACGCCGTCGACGCCAGCGGGGACGGCGCGCTGCTGGACCACCTGGCCCAGGTGCGGCTGAGCAGCCGCGGCGACCTGCGCCACCTGGTCGACCTCGTCCGCCGCCGGGCCGACGGCGGCCTGGTGATCGCGCTGCTGGGGACCGTCGCCGCGGCCGACGGGGCGGCGCTGGCGGCGCTGCGCGGCAACGGGGCCACCTGCCTGGCGTTCCTGATCGACAGCTCCACGTGGCGGCCGCTGGCCCCGGAGGCCCGCGAGGCGGCGGACCAGGCGCACGCGGCCGCCGCGCTGTCGCTGCTGCACAGCGGCTGGCGGGTGGTCGGGGTGGCGCACGGAGACCAGCTGCCCGCCCTGTGGCCGCAGGCGGCGCGGGGCTCCCAGGGGTTCGCCTGGCGGGCGGCCATGGCCGAGACGGTGGCGGGAGGGGTCCGATGAGCCTGTTGGCCCAGCGTCGGCACCTGGGACTGGTGTGCGCGGCCGCCACGCTGATGGGCGCCGCGCCGCTGGCCACGATCTTCGAGCGGTTGACGTGGCTGGCGTACAGCGCCGTCGCGGTCCTGCTGGTCGCGGCGGTGGCCACCGCCGCGCGCTGGCTGCGCGCCCCCCTGTGGGTGCAGTTGCCGGCCCAGCTGGCGACCCTGCTGCTCGCCCTGACCTGGCGCTTTCCCAGCGGCGGCGAGCTGCTCGGCGTCCTCCCGGGCCCGGCGACCTTCGCCGGCTTCGGCCGGCTGGCCCGCGACGCGGCGCTGGACGCGCAGAGCCACGCCACACCGGTGCCGGACCGGCCGGGCCTGCTGTTCGTGACCGTGGCCGGGATCGGCCTGGTGGCCATCCTGGTCGACCTGTGCACGGTGGCCCTGCGGCGACCCGCGATGGCCGGGCTGCCGATGCTGGCCATCTACTCGGTACCGGTGGCCGTGCACTCCGCGAGCGTGCCGGCCCTGCCCTTCGTGGTCGGCGCCGCCGGGTTCCTGTGGCTGCTGGCGGCGGACAACGTCGACCGGGTCCGCCGGTTCGGCCGCCGGTTCACCGGGGACGGCCGCAGCGTCGACGTGTGGGAGCCCTCGCCGCTGGCCGCGGCCGGGCGTCGCCTGGCGGCGCTCGGCGTGGTGCTGGCCGTCGCGCTGCCGCTGGCCGTGCCCGGCATGACCGGCGGCCTGCTGGAGCGGCTGGGCACCGGTGGTGGCGACGGTGACGGCGACAGCCGCGGCGCGCGCCGACCCGGACAGACCGTCGACCTGTTCGCCGAGCTGTCCGGCCGCCTGCAGCAGGACGAGGTGGAGGACCTGGTCCGGGTGAGGACCAACGACCCGCGCCCGTTCTACCTGCGCTTCGCCGTGGCCGACCAGGTCACCGCGCGCGGCTTCCGCAACGGCACACCCAGCGGGGAGCCGGTCACCCGGGGGCTGCCGGAGCCGCCGAAGGCCGCATCGGCCGGGATCAGCCACACGGTGTACGAGGCGCGGGTGCAGGTCAGCGACCGGTTCGACATGCCCATGCTGCCCGTGTACGCCGTGCCCACGCGCACCGAGGGGCTGGACGCGGGGTGGTACTACGCCGCCGACCGGCAGGTGCTGTACTCCCCCCGGTCCAGCGCCGCCGGCCGGAGCTACTCGTTCGAGTACGTGCGCAGCGAGTTCTCGCCCGACGCGCTGCGCGCCGCCCCGTCGGCCCGGCACGAGCTGGGTATCGACTTCGCCGGCGTGCCGGCCGTGGAGCCGGTCGACGACCTCGTCCGGGACCTGACCAGGAACGCGCGCACCGACTACGACCGGGTCCGGGCCATCTACGACTACCTGACCAGCGACGGCTTCACCTACAGCCTGGAGACGGAGCCCGGCAGCAGCGGCGTCGACATCGTCGACTTCCTGGAGGCCAAGACCGGGTTCTGCGAGCAGTACGCCGCCGCGATGACCTGGCTGGTGCGCTCGGCCGGGGTGCCGGCCCGCGTGGCGTTCGGCTTCGCCAACGGCGACAAGCGCGACGGCGACGTCCGCGTGCTCACCAACCGCAACCTGCACGCCTGGACCGAGGTCTACTTCTCCGGCCTCGGCTGGGTGCCCTTCGACGCCACCCCGGCCTACGGCGTGCCCGGCTCGGTGGTCTCCGAGTGGGCGCCGGACCCGAACCGGCCGCCGGAGGCCACCGCCGGTCCGGGCGCCCCCGTCGACCCCGGCACCGAGGGCCCCGCCGGCCCCACCGGCGGACCGGAGCGGGGCAACGTCGACGGCAACGAAGCCGGCGAGGTGGTCGTCGCCCCACGGTCCGCCGCGCCGCCGTGGTGGGTGTTCGGGGTGCTCGCCGCGCTCCTGGCGGCCCTGGTCGCGCCCGCGGTGCGCCGCGCGATGCTGCGCCGTGGGCGGCAGCGCCGCGCGGTGGCCGTACGCGGGGGCCCGGCCGTGGCCGGGTCGGATCCGCCGCCGGGCGAGATGCGCGTCGTGCCCGGCGGCGCGGAGGCTGCCTCACGCGCCCGGGCCGAGGCGCACGCCGCCTGGGACGAGCTGCTCGACACCATGATCGACTACCGGGTACCGGTGGACGCCACCGAGACGCCCCGGCTGACCGCGGAGCGCCTGGCGGGCCGGGCGGCGATGGGTCCGGCGGCGGACAGTGTGCGCCTGCTCGGCCAGGCCGAGGAGCGGGCCCGCTACGCCCGGGAGCCGCTGGGCGCCGGGCAGCTGGACCAGGCGCTGCGGACGGTGCGCCGGGCCTTGGCCGGCGCCGCGACCCGGCGCGTGCGGATCGTCGCCGCCCTGCTGCCGCCCTCGGTGCTGGCCCGGTGGCGGGCCAGCCTGGTGGACGCGGGAACGCGCACGGTGCTGACCCTCGGCCGGTGGCGGGAACGGATGCTGCGGCTGAGCCCGCGACGGCTGCTGACCGGCCGGGCCGCCCGCTGAGAACGGTCACGGCCCGCCGCGGGTGCCGGGCCGCGCCGGCTCAACCGGGCCCGCGGATCACGTCCGAGCGGGCCGCGGATCACGTCCGACCGGGCCGCGCGTCGGCTGACGGCGGCTCGGCCGGAGGCGCGGCGGGGCCCACGCGGCGGAACCTCGCCGCCGGTGCCGCGACGCGGCACCGGCGAGCGGCGGGCGGCCTCAGCGATGGCCCTCCGGGCGGCGGCGCCAGCGGTCCTCCAGCCGGTCCAGCAGCGACGACCGCCGGCCGGCGGACCTGGTGCGCCGGGCGGTGGTGCCGCCCACGACGCGCAGGTCGGGCGGCGACTGGGCCTTGCGGTGGGACTGCATGGCGAACGCGGCGGCACCCATCATGACGACGAAGCCGGCGACGCCCAGCAGCGGGCTCTTGTCGACCGTGCCGTAGACCACCAACGCGAGACCGGCGAGAATCACGGTGGCAGCGACGAGCAGCCGACGCCGCGCGTGGAAGCGCGGGTCGTTGGCGCGCACGGCCGAGGCGAACTTGGGGTCCTCGGCAAGCGACCGCTCGATCTGCTCGAACAGCCGCTGCTCGTGCTCCGAGAGCGGCACGGCACTCCTCTCCGGTCACCAGGCCGGCCCGGGGGCGGACCGACCGACCGAGACAGCCGGGCGGCTGCTTAACCGCAAGTCTACGAGGGGGCCCGCGGGTCGGAAAGCGGGACGACCGACGGGCGCGCGGGATTTTCCGCCCGGCTGTCCGCCGGACGGTCGAGGAGGCTGGCCGGGCGTATGACAGAGCGCCCGAATCGGACAGCCGCGGCGTCGGCTGCGGCCTCGGCGTCGCGCCAGCCGCGTGCCGGTTCGCCGAGGGCCAGCTGCCGGGCGGCCGGACCCGACTCGCCGAGGCCCTCGACGCGGACCCCGAGCAGCCGGATCCGGTCCTCGGCGAGCGCCCGGTCCACCGGGGCCGGGCCGCCGGCGCCGCGGGCCGCGGCGCCGGCGGCCCGGCCGTCGGCGCCGGAGCGCAGCAGCCGGAACAGGCTCCACGCGGTCTCGAAGATCTCCCGGCCGACGTCGGTGGGGTGGTCCAGAGTGCGGGCGCGGTGCACGGTGCGGAAGTCCGCCAGCCGGACCTTGATCGAGACAGTGCGGCCCGCCTGCCCGGCCCGCCGCAGCCGGACCGCGACCTTGTCCGCCAGCGCCAGCAGGACGCGGCGCAGCGCCTCGGGGTCGGCCACGTCGTCGGCGAACGTCGTCTCGGCCCCGATGGACCTCTCCGCGCGCTCGGGCACCACCGGCCGCGGGTCGCGCCCCCAGGCGAGCTCGTGCAGGTGGGCGGCGGCGGCCTCGCCCAGCGCCTGGCGCAGCGCGCCGCGTCCTGCTGGCGCTGGCGGACAAGGTCGCGGTC
>DATMJT010000024.1:0-3069 GCA_035553735.1 Pilimelia sp. | reverse complement strand
GGCGGGATGGTGACCAAGGTGGAGGCCGCCCGGATCGCCACCGGCGCCGGCACCCCGGTGGTGCTGACCGCCGCGCCGCTGGCCGCGGCGGCGCTGAGCGGCGAGCCGGTGGGCACGCTGTTCCACCCGGTACGCCGGCGCCCGCAGGCGCGGCTGTTCTGGCTGGCCCACGCCACCGCGCCGCGCGGTCGCCTCCACCTGGACCCGGGAGCCGTGCGGGCGGTGGTGGACCGGCGCACGTCGCTGTTGCCCGCCGGCATCACCGCGGTGGACGGCGCGTTCACCGCCGGTGACCCCGTGGACCTGGTCGACGCCGACGGGGCGCCGGTGGCCCGGGGGCTGGTCAACTACGACGCGGCCGAGCTGCCCGGGCTGCTCGGCCGCTCCACCGCGGACCTGGCGGCGCAGCTGGGGCCGGGCTACGAGCGGGAGGTCGTCCACCGCGACGACCTGGTGCTGCTATGAGCTGACCACGACGGCGGTGGCCAGGCCACCGCGACGGACGGACGGAGTTGTGCCCATGACCGAGGGGACCACGGGAGACCACCGGACGGCGGCGGGGGTGCCCGAGCAGGCCCGCCGGGCGCGCGTGGCGGCCACGGCGCTGGCCACCGCTCCGCGGACCCGCAAGGACGCCGCCCTGCACGCGATGGCCGACGCCCTGCTCGCCGGCACCGCCGAGATCCTGGCCGCGAACGCCGGGGACCTGGCCGCCGGCCGCGACGCCGGGCTGTCCGCGGCCCTGCTGGACCGGCTGGCGCTGGACGAGGCCCGGGTGGCGGGCATGGCCGACGGGCTGCGGCAGATGGCCGCGCTGCCCGACCCGGTCGGCGAGGTGGTACGCGGCACGGTGCTGCCCAACGGGCTGGAGCTGCGCCAGGTGCGGGTGCCGTTCGGCGTGGTCGGGATCATCTATGAGGCCCGGCCCAACGTCACCGCCGACGCGGCGGGGATCTGCCTGAAGTCGGGCAACGCCGTGCTGCTGCGCGGGTCCTCCTCGGCGGCGCGCTCCAACGCGGCGATCGTCGCGGCCCTCCGGGAGGCGGTTGCCGGTGCCGGCCTGCCGGCGGACGCCGTGCAGCTGCTGGACGCCTCCACCCGCGACTCGGTGAAGGATCTCATGCGGGCCCGGGGCCTGGTGGACGTGCTGATCCCGCGCGGTGGCGCCTCGCTGATCAACTCCGTGGTGGAGCAGTCCACCGTGCCGGTGATCGAGACCGGGGTGGGCAACTGCCACGTGTACGTGGACGCCGCCGCCGACCTGGACAAGGCGCTGGCCATCACGCTGAACGCCAAGACCCAGCGGCTGTCCACCTGCAACACCGCCGAGTCGCTGCTGGTGCACGCGGCGGTGGCCGACGCCTTCCTGCCCCGGGCGCTGGCCGCCCTCGCGGACGCCGGCGTGACGGTGCACGGCTCCCCGGAGGTGGCGGCGTACTCGCCGGACGTGGTGCCGGCCACCGAGGAGGACCACGGCCGCGAGTACCTGTCGGCGGACATCTCGGCGGCCGTGGTGCCCTCGCTGGAGGCGGCGATCGCGCACATCCGCCGGTACGGCACCGGCCACTCGGAGGCCATCGTCACCGACTCGCAGGCGGCGGCCCGGCGGTTCGCCGCCGAGGTGGATGCGGCGGCGGTGCTGATCAATGCGTCGACCCGGTTCACCGACGGCGGGGAGTTCGGCTTCGGCGCGGAGATCGGCATCTCGACGCAGAAGCTGCACGCCCGTGGGCCGATGGGGCTGCCTGAGCTGACCGCGACGAAGTACATCGTGACCGGGGACGGGCACCTGCGCGGCTAGGGGTGGTACGCCCGGTGCGGGCGCGGGCCGCCGGTCAGCGACCGGCGCGGATCGCCGCCGTGTCAACGTACTGTTGACCGATGCGGGAGAACGCGACCGAACCGACCGGGCGGAGCCAGCCGCGGCCGACCGGGCGGAGTGGGGCTGAGCCGACCGGGCGGAGTGAATCGGGGCCGCCCGAGTCCGAGCCGCTCGCCGCGCTGGCCGGGATCCCGGCCGCGCGGGCCGCGCTGGACCGGCGGGAACTGGACCTCATCGAGCGGGCCCGGCACTGCGGCGCGACCTGGGCCCAGATCGCGGCGGCGCTGGGCCTGGCCAGCCGGCAGGCCGCCGAGCAGCGCCGGCAGCGGCTGCGGGCGGCGGGCCGGGAGCGGCTGTGGGCGGACGACGCCCGGTACGCGCCGGCCATTGCCGCCCTGCGGACGGCCGTGGCGCAGGTGTGGCGGTGGATCGACGCCGACCGGCACTGGGGCTCCCGCTTCCCCCGCGCCGCGCTGGTCCGCGAGACCGCGGCGGCCGCCCTCGACGCCGAGCCGGGGGCCCTGTACGCGCTCGCCCAACACCTCGCCGCCGACCTGGCGGACGCTCCCCGGCGGCGGCTGCCGGCGCCGGTGGGCGCCGCCGCCGCGGCGCTCGACCGCGCCTTGTCAACGAAACATTGACACCGCACGCCCGTATTGCCATGGTGCCGCTCAACTCCGAGGATGTGAGTCTGGTCGACTCAACTTTTCGGGGGGATCATGCGGCGCAACGCCGTACTCCTGGTGACGGTCTCGTCGGTGGCCGGCGTGGGCGGCGGGGCCATGGCGGTGGTGGCCGGCGCGTGGCTCCTGGACCTGACCGGCTCCGCCCGGCTCGCCGCGCTCGGCGGGCTGTGCACGTACGCCCCCGTGCTGGCCGGTCCGTGGCTGGGCGTGCTGCTCGACCGGGTCTCGCCGCGGCCGATGGTCGTCGCGGTCAACCTGGTGCTGGCCGGCGCGCTGCTCAGCCTGCTCGCCGTCCGCGCCCCCGGCCAGGCCTGGCTCGTCTACGCGACCTGCCTGGCGTACGGCGTGGGCCACGTCCTGCTCGACGCCGCCGAGACGGTGCTGCTGCCCAGGGCGCTGCCGGCGGCGCTGCTCGGCGACGTCAACGGCTGGCGCACCAGCGCCCAGGAGGGCGCGAAGCTGGTCGCCCCGCTGGCCGCCGTGGGCCTGTACGCCTGGTACGGCGGCCACGCGGTCGCCGGGCTCGCCGCCGCCGCGGCGACGCTGGCCGCGCTGCTGTAC
>DATMJT010000023.1:0-2195 GCA_035553735.1 Pilimelia sp. | reverse complement strand
CGTGGGGGCCGCGGGCGACGCCGACCCGCCCGCTCCGGCCGCCGCGGCCGACCCGCCGATCACCGCACCCGCGGACGCCGCCGCGAGGCCGAGCATCGTACGCCGCTGCATCTCGAACCCTCCTGAGGGGACACGATCCGTCCTGTCGGATCGTCACCCCGCCAGGGGTTACCGCGACACCCGTACGGCCGCCGTTTCGCGCCATCCGCCAGCCGGGCCCGTCCGCGCGCCACACGGGGCGGCGCCGCCCCGTGTGGTGCTGGTCACCACCGGGTCGCCCAGCCGGCGTCGGCGGACGCCATCGCGGACCGTGAGACCGGCGACCGCTACCCGACACCGCCCGCCGTGCCGGCGGCGCGGCGGCGGCGCCACCAGGGGCGCGCGGCCAGCGCGGCCAGCCCGGCCCCGAGGGCGTTGAGCGTCACGTCGTCGACCGAGCTGACCCGGCCCAGGTCGAGCAGGTACTGGAGCGCCTCCACCCCGACGGCGGCCGCGGCCGCCGAGGCGGCGACCCGCGCCGGGCCCCAGGGCCAGCGGATCGGGGCCCGGCCACGACCACCGGCGCCCATGGGCGCAGCTGCTCGATCACGTTCCCCTCCCGGGCCGGTGGCCGGCGGTGGCCACGCCGGGGTGCTCAGCGACGCGCCGCCGGACCCGGCGCGCCGTTCAACGCCCGGGCCCCGGCCCCGCCCGGCCGCCGGCGTCGTCCTCGGCCAGGTGGTCGGGCGGCACGGCGTCGGTGAGCCACACCCCGTTCGCGCTGCGGTAGAACAGGTGCCCGGCCGCCGCCATGGCGGCGGCGTCCACCCGCAGCACCACCGGCACGCCGTGGCGGGCGCCGACGGCGCGGGCGGTGGCGGCGTCGGTCGACAGGTGGACGTGGTGCCGCGTGCCGCGGCGCAGCCCCTCGCGCATGATCGCGTCCAGGTGGCGCCGCGCGGTGCCGTGGAAGAGCACGGCCGGCGGCACCGCTGCCGGGAGTCCCAGCTCCACCGCGACCGAGTGGCCCTGGTTCGCCCGGATCCGGTCGCCCTCGATCGTGAAGCGCCGCTTGTCGTTCTCGGCGACCACCTGCGCCAGCTGCCGCCGGGTCACCGGCTGCCCGTGCGCGGCCAGCGCGGCGAGCAGGTCGGGAATCGGCACCCAGCCGGCCGCGTCCAGCGTGAGCCCGATGCGGTCGGGCCGGTGCCGCAGCACCTCCGACAGACGCCTGCTGACCTGGGACGGATCCATGCCCCGGCAGGATAGCGACGGCCCGCGGCGGCCGCGAGCGGGAATCGCGGCGGCGCCGGTCGGCGGCCCGGCCGCTGCCTATGCTTACAAGCGCCCGCGGCGGGCCGTCGCGGCGGCGCCGGCGGGCGGCGAGGGGGCAGCGTGGCGACCGAGCGCACCGACGGCCGGGTGGAGCGGGGCAACCAGACCCGCCGGACGATCCTGCGCCACACGATGGACGTCGCCTCGCGGGAGGGCCTGGAGGCGCTCTCCCTGGGCCGGATCGCCCTGGATCTGAAGGTGAGCAAGAGCGGGGTCTTCGCGCTCTTCGGGTCCAAGGAGGAGCTTCAGCTCGCCACCGTACGCGCGGCCCGGCGGGTCTTCGTGGACAGCGTCGTGGCACCCGCGCACGAGGCCGCCGAGGGACTGCCGCGGGTGTGGCGGCTGAGCGAGGCGTGGCTGCGGTACTCCCGGGAGCGGGTGTTTGCCGGCGGGTGCTTCTTCCAGACGGTGGTCGCCGAGTTCACCTCCCGGCCGGGCGCGGTCCGCGACGCCCTGCGCGACGCGGAGGCCGAGTGGCGGCGCCATGTCGAGGAGCTGCTGGGCCGGGCGCGCGAGCTGGGACACCTGCGCCCGGCCGAGGACCCGGCCCAGCTCGCGTTCGAACTCAACGCCCTGCTCACCGCGGCGAACCGCGACAGCCTCCTGCTGGACACGGAGGCGCCGTACGCACGGGCGCGGGCGGCGGTCCGCGCCCGGCTGCGCGCCGCGTCCGCGGACCCGGCGCTCATCGAGCGGGTGATCCGGGGGACGGCCGGATAGTCAGGCGGCGGACCGCCGCCGGTCTGCGGGCGCGACGAAGGCCGCCACCCGGGCCACCACCTCGGGGTCGGCCAGGATCCGGCGGTGGCCGAGCCCCGTGGTCAGCATCAGCTCGGCGCGGTCTGCATGGGCCCGGTGGATCTCGTACGCCTGGTCGGGCC
>DATMJT010000022.1:0-4167 GCA_035553735.1 Pilimelia sp. | reverse complement strand
GCCCCGCCGCCCACCGCACCGGCCGGCGTGCGGCTGGCGGCCAAGCGGATGGAGAACACGCGAACCTTTCGGCGAAGGGGCGAGCGCGTCGCCCGACCGACCAACGGAGCCCGGCCGGTCGACACCGTACCGGCGCACGGCGACACCCCGAACCACCGCCACCCGGCGGTGCGGCCGGCGCCGGCACGGCCGGAGTGTGGTCGCGACCCCGCCGGAGCCCGTTCGGCGCCGGAGTCCGGTCGCTACCGGATCCGGCGCCGGGCCCTGGCGGCGGTCAGCCGGCGACCGACTTCAGGGCGTCGCCGAGCGCGTTGGCCTCATCGGGAGTCATCTCGACAACGAGCCGGCCACCACCCTCCAGCGGCACCCGCATGACGATGCCCCGGCCCTCCTTGGTGACCTCCAGCGGACCATCGCCCGTCCGCGGCTTCATCGCCGCCATGTTGTCTCCCCTCAGACTCACCAGGGTCCGTGGGTTGCCCCACACTCCCGAATCGTCATTGTCACCGCGCACAGCCCGCGGTGGCGTCGTCTTGTCGACCAACGATTTTCCCTGATGGAGGCCGCTGGACCCAAACCGAGCCGGGACTGATGTGACAGCGCCTAGCATATCCCGACACCGGGTGTCACAATGAGCCACCATGCGGGCACGGTCGGCGCTCTTCGACCTGTACGGCGATCACCTGCGCCCCCGGGGCGGTCGGGCCCCGGTCGCGGCCCTGGTCCGCCTCCTGGCCCCGCTCGGGATCGCACCGCCCGCGGTCCGCACGGCCATCTCGCGGATGGTGCGCCAGGACTGGCTGCGGCCGGTCCGGCTGGCCGACGGCCCGGGATACGCGCTGACCCCCAAGGCGGCCCGCCGGCTGGACGACGCCGCGGCGCGGATCTACCGCACCGGGCGCAACCACTGGTCCGGCACCTTCGACCTGCTGCTGATCGAGCCGCCGGCGGACCGCCGGGAGCGCCAGCGGCTCGGCGCCCAGCTCGCCTTTCTGGGCTACGGCGCCCTCGACGCCCGGCTCTGGATCGCTGCGCGGCCCGCGGAGGACGTGGCAGCGCTGCTCACCGAGGCGGGGGTGCGCGTCGAGCGGCTCAGCGCCAGCCACACCGGCGGGTCCGCCGGCGCCGCCCGGCTGGCCCGGCGGGCCTGGGACCTGCCGGCCATCGGTGACGCGTACGAGCGGTTCGTGGCCGAGCTCCAGCCGGTGGTGGCCGCGGTCACCGCACGCAGCACGGACGAGGAGGCGTACGCCGCCCGGTTCCGGCTCGTGCACGCGTGGCGCGGGTTCCTGTTCCGGGACCCGCAGCTTCCGCCGGCGCTGCTACCCCCGCGCTGGCCCGGCGCGAGCGCCGCCGCGTTCTTCGACCGGCACGCCGCACGGCTGCGGCCGGCGGCCGACCGGTACGTTGACCGCTGCCTGCACCACGCCGCCGGGCAACCGGCGTCCGCCGCCCGGCCGGGTTGAGGCGGAGCCCGCAGGCGTGATCGACAACAGGGAGGCCCGCACGTGTCCGAACCGCTACTGGTGAACCGCACCGACGGCGTCACCACGCTGACGCTCAACCGCCCGGACTCGATGAACTCGCTCGACACCGCGCTCAAGGAGGCGCTGCGCGACACCCTCGCCGAGCTGGAGAGCGACCGGGCCACCCGGGCGGTCGTGCTGGCCGGTGCGGGCCGGGCGTTCTGCGTCGGGCAGGACCTGCGGGAGCACGTGGGCACCCTGGAGTCGGGTACGGGCGACCCGCTGGCGACCGTGCGGACGCACTACAACCCGATCGCGCACAGCCTGGCGAACCTGCCCAAGCCCGTGGTGGCCGCGGTGCGCGGGACGGCGGCCGGGGCCGGGGCGTCCCTGGCGCTGCTCGCCGACTTCCGCATCGGCGGACCGTCCACCACCTTCCTCATGGCGTTCGCGAACGTGGGCCTGGCCGGCGACACCGGAGCCTCGTGGTCGCTGCCGCGGCTGGTCGGCCACGCCAAGGCCGTCGAGCTGCTGATGCTGGCCGAGCCGGTGCCGGCCGCCGAGGCGGACCGGCTGGGTCTGCTGACCCGGCTGCTGGCCTCCGACGACGAGGTGCTGCCCGCGGCCCAGGAGTTCGCCGCCCGGCTGGCCGCCGGCCCCACGGTGGCGTACGGGGCGATCAAGCGGCAGCTGTCCGTCGGCGACGCGGGCACCCTGTCCGAGGCGCTCGCCGCGGAGGCCCAGGCCCAGGCGATCGCCGGCGCCACCGCGGACCACCGCAACGCCACCCTGGCCTTCGTGGCGAAGCGCCGGCCCGTCTTCGAGGGACGCTGAGCGCTCAGTCGTCGTCTTCCTCCGGGTCGAGGTTGGCCGGACGGGTCGACAGGTACGCCCGCATGGCCAGCTCGTCGTGGGTGGGCGACACGAAGACGGGCAGCCCGTCGGGGCCCAGCTCGGCCACGTAGGACCAGAAGGCGCGCACCGCCTCGGCCGGTGACCGCGCCTCGATCGGCAGGGTGACGCTGACCAGCCAGGTGTCGGGATCCCGGTCCGCCATGGCCCCATCAGATCACGGCGGCCGTCGGCGCCGGTGGGCCGCCCGCCGGTCCCGGCGGAGCCGGGTCAACCCGGGGCGCGGCGCTGCGCTTCACCGCGGCGCGGCCGCCGGGTCGCCCGGCGGCGCCGGCCCGGCGAGGCGGCCGACGGTTCGTCCGGTGGGGCCGCGTGGCACCGGCGGGGCGGGCGGCGACCCAGCCGGCCGCGACCGCACGACACCGGCGGGTCAGCCGGCCGGGGCCACGTGGCAGCCGGTCAGGTGGTCGTCCACCATCCCGGTGGCCTGCATCAGCGCGTACGCCGTGGTGGGGCCGACGAACCGGAACCCGCGCCGCTTCAGCTCCCGGGCCAGGGCCGCGGACTCGGGCGTGGTCGCCGGCACGTCGGCGAGGCGCGCCGGGCAGGCGGCCCGCCGGGCGGGGGCGTAGGCCCAGAGCAGCGCGGTCAGGCCGTCGGGCAGGTCGCGCGCGACCCGCGCGTTGGCGATGGTCGCCTCGATCTTGGCCCGGTTGCGCACGATGCCGGGGTCCGCCAGCAGCCGGGCCACGTCGTCGGGCCCGTAGTCGGCCACGGCCGCGATGCGGAAGCCGGCGAAGGCCGCCCGGAACGCCGGGCGCTTGCGCAGGATGGTCAGCCACGACAGGCCGGACTGGAACGCCTCCAGCGCGACCCGCTCGAACAGCGCGTCGTCGCCGCGCAGCGGACGCCCCCACTCGGTGTCGTGGTAGACCGCGTAGTCGGGCGTGCTGGCACCCCAGGGGCACCGGGCCAGCCCGTCCGCGCCGATCACCAGGTCACTCATGCCGGCCAGGCTACGGGCGGCCGCCGACAACCCGCCCGGGGTCACCGGCGGCCGGTCGCCGGCTCAGGGCAGGCGGCCGGTCTCCACCAGGCGGGCGAAGCGCTTCAGGGCCTGGGTGAGGCTGACCTTGGAGCCCGGCCACAGCACCGGCCACGCCACCCGCCCGGCGACGCCGCCCGGCAGGTGGAACCACTCGTGCCACACCACCTGCGTGCGGTCGCCGTCCATCGGCGTGCAGCGCACCACGCCCGGCCCGCGCAGCAGGCGGCCGCAGTGCACGACCCGCACCTCGTACGGCGGGTCCACCCGGACGACGCGCATCTCGTCGCGCAGCACGGCCGGGCCCACGGCGGTGACGGCCTCGATCAGGCTGCCCTCGCCGCCGTCGCCCTCGACCACCCGGACCGCGGTGAACGGGATCCAGTCGGACTGCCGCTCCCAGGCGGTGAACGCGGCGAAGACGCGGCTGGCCGGGGCACGGACGATGACGGTCGCGGTGACCTCGCCGGAGCCGGGGCGGGCGGCGTCGCGCAGGTTCCCGGCCGGGTCGCCGTCACCGGGTTCCGTCATGCCGGGGGACGCTCCCCGTCGGCATCGGCGCGCGCGTCGCTGCCCGGCGTGGCCGGGTCGCTGGCGTCCGCGGCGGCCGGGCGGGGCGCGGCGGGCTCCGCGAGGCCGGGCGCAGCGCTGGCATCCGCGGCGGCGGGGGCCGGACCGGTCGCGGCGTGACCCGGCTGGCCGCCGGTGTGGGTCGTCCCGGCGACGCTGCCCGGGGCGGCGGCGGCCGGGGCACCCTCGGCGCCGGGCGCCGTCGGGGCGCCGGGCGCCGAGGGTGCCCCGGCC
>DATMJT010000021.1:0-2911 GCA_035553735.1 Pilimelia sp. | reverse complement strand
GTGGAGCACCGCGCGCAGCAGGACCTGCGGCCACTCCGGCAGGTGCGCCCATCGCTCCGGCAGGCCCTCGTCGGCATTCCCCCAGGCCAGCGCGTCGACGACGATCACCGCGGCCGCCCACTCCTTCGGCCGCCACGCCGGCACCAGGTCGACCAGGGCCGGCACCCCGTCGGCGTCGAAGAGGACGGCCCCGAACAGCTCCGGGTGCACCACCTGCGGTGCCAGCCGCACCGGCCGCCGGTACCGGGCCAGCTCGTCGTGGAGGTCGCCGCCCATCGCGGGGTCGAGCGGCAGGCGCCGCTCACCCCACGCGGCCGCGGCCGCACGGGTGACGAGGTCGTCGCGGTCGTCGAGCAACCGGGGCCGGGTGACGGACTCCAGCGCGGCGTGCAGCCGCAGCGAGACCTCGACGACCTCGTCGTGGCGCGGCTCGATCGTGCCCGCGACGTGCCGGCACGCCGTCCAGCCCGCGACCACCCACCGCCCGTCCGAGGCCCGCACCGGCCGCGCCGTGCGGACCCCGTCCACGACCAGGCCGTCCAGCACGCCGGCCGACCACGCCGCCACCACGTAGTCCGCCACCGGGCGGATCAGGATCTCGTCGCACAGCCAGGCCCGCCGGCCGGCCCAGGCGACGGGTCGCGGCTGCGCCCCGGCCACGCCGAAGGCCGTGCGGACATGCGCCGGCAGGTCGTTCGCCGCGGGGCCGAGCAGTAGCGGGGGGGCCGTCACGTCCCGGCACGCTACCGGCGCCACACCCGGCCGCCGGGACGCCACGCGGGGCGCCGGCTCAGACATCCCATGGTGTTGCGGGTCAAGCGGCGGCGTGGTGGTGGGCCCAGGCGGTGGTCTCGTCGTAGCGGGTTCGGGTCTTGAGGCAGCCGTGCAGGATGCCGACGAGGCGATTACCGAGTTGGCGCAGCGCGGCGTGGTGGCCGGTCCCGCGGGCGCGCAGGGTGTCGTAGTAGGCGCGGGCGCCGGGTGAGCTGGTGAGGGCGCAGAACGCCCACTGATGAACAGCGTCGCCGAGGCGGCGGTTGCGGGCGTAGCGGGCCAGCACCGCGACCTTGCGGCCCGAGGCGCGGGTGATCGGGGAGGTGCCGGCGTAGTTCTTGCGGGCCTTCCCGTCGCGGTAGCGGTGCGGATCGTCTCCGAACTCGGCGAGCACCCGGGCGCCGAGGACGACACCGATGTCTTGCGTCTGAGTTCGTGAACCAGATCCGGTTCAAAATACCCAGCCACGGATCGGCGTGTCCGACCGATCTGGAGGCTGTTGATGATGTCCGCTTCGACCGTGTCTGGCGGGAAGGCGCGCCGGCGGCTGTCGCCGAGCGAGAAGTACGAGATGTGGATGTCGATCGTGACCGGGCAGGCGACGCAGCGGGAGGCCGCCGAGCGGTACGGCGTGGACCGCTCGGTGGTGGTCACGGCGTGCCGGGTGGCCAAGCAGGGCGCGCTGGACGCGCTGGCCGCCTCGGTGCCCGGCCGGCCGGGTGTCGCGCCGGCCGACGCGGCGTTGGCGGCGGCGCACGGCGAGATCGAGCGGCTGCGGGCCACGGTCACCGAGCAGGCGGTGGCGCTGCACCTGCACGCGGGAAAAGCGCGTTGGGACTGACCGCCGGCCCGGTCCCGCCGCGGGTGGACGCCTCCGTCAAGGCCGGTCTGCTCGACCTGGTCGACCACGCCGTCGAGCGCGGCTGGTCGGCCCGGCGGGCGGCCGACCTGCTCGGCGTCGACCACGTCCGGGCCGGGCGCTGGCTGGCGCGTCGGGCCGGCGGGCAGCTGGCCGACCGGACACCCGGCGGGCATCCGCTGCACGGGCTGCTCGACGCCGAACGCGCCGCGATCGTGGCGCTGTTCGAGGCCTGGGGCGAGATCGACCGGTCGCACCGCAAGCTGGCCCACCGCGGCTCCCGGCTCGGGCTGGTGCACGTCTCGGAGTCCACCGTGCGCCGGGTGCTGGCCGCCGAAGACCTCATTCTGCCTGGTCAGCCGGCCCGTGCGCCGATCCCGCGGACGCCCTGGCCGGACTGGCTGGAGTGGAAACCCAACCGCGTGTGGGCCTACGACTTCACCCACTTCACCCGGGCCCGCCGCGCCGCGCTGGCCATCATCGACGTGGTGTCCCGAAAGTGGATCACCACCCTGGTGTGCGCCGAAGAGAGCTCGGTGCAGGTCGAGGTCGCGTTCACCGCGGCGCTGGCCGCCGAGGACCTGCTCGACGCCGCCGACGCCCGTGCCACCGTCGCGCTGCGCGAGGCGCTGCTGTCCGGCGACCACGACCGGGTCGCGCAGCTGACCACCGGCGGCGTGGTGCCGCTGCTGCTGGCGATCTCCGACAACGGCCCACAGATGCGCTCGGTCAGCACCCGCGAGTTCCTCGCCGGGGTGGCCATCGCCCAGCAGTTCCGCCGCCCGCACACCCCCGAGGACCAGGCCTGGATCGAGACCCTGTTCGGCCACGTCAAGGGCGAGTGGCCGCACCTGGAGCACATCAGAGACCCCGGGGAGCTCGAGCGCGAGCTCGACCGCCGCCGGGCCGAGTACAACACGGTGCGGTTGCACGCCGGCATCGGCTACGTCACCCCCGACGACGAACACGAAGGCCGCGCCGAGGGCATCCGCCAAGCCCGCCGCGACGGGCTCCTCGCCGCCCGCGAAGCACGGATCAACTACCGTCGAACCACAACCGAGGAACACCGATGATCACGACCCGTCCCTGGCTGGGTATTTCATCGCCCGACTGGTTCATTAACTCGGACACACCTCAGTAGCGGGGCGGTTCGGGCAGCTCGAGCGCGGCGAGGATGGTCTTGTGCCCGGTGGTGAGCGCGGAGCGCTGCGCGACGCGGCCGTGGTTGGTGGCGAGGGTGACCAGGTGCAGACGGTCGAGTTCGTGGCGGGTGTTGCG
>DATMJT010000020.1:0-4511 GCA_035553735.1 Pilimelia sp. | reverse complement strand
CGCGCGCGGATCGGGCGTGGCGGGGATCGAGGTCCGGGTGGCGGGGGTCGACCCCGGCGTGACGCGGTCCGCGCGGGTCGAAGCCGGCGTGGCGCAGGTCCGCCGGGTCGGGGTCCGCGTGGCGCGGACCCGCGCCGGGCCAGTCCCCGTCGGGTTCGCGGTCGGCGCCCGAGTCCCCGCCGCGCCCTCCGTCGGCGTACCGGTCCCCGCCGGGCGGCGCGTGGTGCCGACCGGCCCCGTACGGGGCGGCCGCCGCGGGCCAGGCATCCCCCCGGGCCGGGCCGTCCCACTGCCGGTCCGGCCCCGGTGGGTAGCCGGCGGCCCCCCGGTAGGCCGGGTGCTCGCGCGTGGCGTCGTCGGCCTCCGGCAGCGCCCAGGATCGGCCGCCGCCCGGCGGCGGCCCGGCGGCGGAGTCCTCCTCCTCGGTCCAGTACGGCCCGGGCGGCGCGGCACCGCTGCGGTACGGCTCCCCGCGGTCGTACGAGTAGCCGCCGCGCCCGTACGCCCGGGGCTCGACACCGTCGGGGCGGGCCGGGCTCGGGAGGTGGCCGGTGGTCCACCCGGCGCCGGCCTGCGCGGACCAGCTGCGCTCCACCGACTGCGACCAGGTCCGGCCGGCCTCGTCGGCCCACGACTGCCGCGTGCGTTCGGTCCACGACCCGGCGGCGTAGCCGTGCGGCGGCGGATCGCCCGCGGGGCCGGAGGCGGGATCCGGGCCCGGTCCCGCGGCTCGGCCCGGTCCCCCGTGCGATCCCGGCCCGCCAACCGGTCCGGCCTCCGCGGCGTGCCCCCGGGTCGGGAACCGGCGCGCGGGCCAGGGGCCCTGCTGCCACTCGCCGGTGTGCGCGGCGCGGGTCCAGCTGCCGGTGTCGTCCGCGCGCCCCGCGGTCCACCGGTCGTCGGCGGTCCACCGGTCGTCGGGCTCCGGCCGGGCGTGCCGCCCGTAGCCCCCCGCGGCCGTGGCCCGATCCGGCTGGCCGCCCGCCCAGCGCCCGCTGTCGTCGGCGGACCGGCCGCCGAACGGAGCGCGGTCGGGCTGGCCGGCGTAGGTCTCGTCGCTGGCGAGCCACTCACCGCCACGGGGCGGCACGCGTGCGTCGCGTGCGTCGTGTCCCCACTCGCGGTAGCTCACCGGCGGATCGTGTCCTTCTTGAGATCTGGCCGCAATCCCCCGGTCAGACAGAGATCCGTCGTTGACGATGGACGCGGTATGTGGAGCACTTTCTTTCCTCCACATGCTGGGGACTAAACCCGCCCAGTTCAAGGGGTGTTTCAGAAGGCGGTCGGCCCCGGTTGTCCACAGGTTGTGCACAGGCCGCACACAACCGGAGGGCCGGTGTCCACAGGTTGTCCCAAGCCTCGTCCACCGCCGGGTTTGAGTTGCCCGCCGCGGCCTTCGTATGGTTGCCGTTCAGCCGCTGAGCAGCGCGTCGCGCGGCAGCCTCGTCGCCAGCGTCGCCGCGTGGGGGAAGGTTGTCATACCCGGGCGCCACGATCAGGTGCTGGCGGACTGGAGGGTTCGACATGTCGATCACCGACGACGCGCGGCCGGAGCCCCGCTCCCCGGCCGGGGCGGCGCCGGGCCCCCCCGCCGGCGACGGGCCGTTCGAGCGCACGCCCCCGCAGGACGTCGCGGCGGAGCAGTGCGTCCTCGGCGGCATGCTGCTGTCCAAGGACGCCATCGCCGACGTGGTCGAGATCCTGCGGTCCGGCGACTTCTACCGGCCCGTGCACGCCACCATCTTCGACGCGATCCTGGATCTGTACGGCCGGGGTGAGCCGGCCGACCCGATCACCGTCGCCGCGGCGCTGGCCGACTCCGGTGACCTGGCCCGCATCGGCGGCGCGCCGTACCTGCACACGCTGATCGCGAGCGTGCCCACCGCGGCGAACGCCGCCTACTACGCCCGGATCGTCGGCGAGCGGGCGGTGCTGCGCCGGCTGGTGGAGGCGGGCACCCGCATCGTGCAGCTGGGCTACGGGTCCGGCGGCGGTGCGGGCCGGGACGTGGACGACGTCGTGGACCTGGCCCAGCAGGCGGTCTACGACGTCACGGAGCGTCGGGTCAGCGAGGACTTCGCGGTCCTGGCCGACATGCTGCAGCCCACGTTGGACGAGATCGAGGCGGTCGGCGCGCACGGTGGCGTGATGACGGGCATCCCGACCGGGTTCTCGGACCTCGACCGGCTGCTCAACGGCCTGCACCCCGGCCAGCTGGTGATCGTCGCGGGGCGACCGGGCCTGGGCAAGGCGCTGGCGCTGGACACGCCCCTGCCCACCCCGCGGGGCTGGACCACCATGGGCGACGTCCGGGTCGGCGACCGGCTGCTGGGCGCCGACGGCGCGCCCACCACGGTGGTGGCGCGCAGCGAGATCATGCTCGGCCGACCCTGCTACGCGGTGGAGTTCTCCGACGGGTCGGTGATCGTGGCCGACGCGGCGCACCGCTGGCCGACCCGGCACCGGCCCGGCGCCGGGCCGGTGCGGATCCGCACGACCGCACAGATCCGTGCCGCGCTGCGCGCGCCGGCTCTGGCTGCGCCGGCTCTGGCTGCGGCGACCGGGCCCTGCGGTGCGGGCGGTATCGGGTGGGCGGGTGCGGCCGGCGCCGTGGCCCTGGCCGAGCCGCTGCGGCGCGCGGCCGGCGTGGCCGAGCGCTCGATCACGGCGGTCCGGCCGGTGCCCAGCGTCCCGGTCCGCTGCGTCACCGTGGACAACGCCGACCACCTCTACCTCGCCGGTCGGTCCATGGTCCCGACGCACAACAGCACCGCGGCGATGGACTTCGCCCGCTCGGCGTCCGTGCGGCACAACCTGGCCAGCGCCATCTTCTCGCTGGAAATGAGCAAGGTCGAGATCGTCATGCGGCTGCTGTCCGCCGAGGCCAAGGTGCCGCTGCACGTGCTGCGCTCCGGCCAGCTCTCCGACGACGACTGGACCAAGCTGGCGCGCCGGATGGGCGAGATCAGCGAGGCCCCGCTGTTCGTGGACGACACCCCGAGCATGAACCTGATGGAGATCCGGGCCAAGGCCCGCCGGCTCAAGCAGCGGCACGACCTGAAACTCGTCGTCGTGGACTACCTGCAGCTCATGACGTCGCCCAAGCGCACCGAGAGCCGCCAGCAGGAGGTGGCCGACCTGTCCCGGGGCCTGAAGCTGCTGGCCAAGGAGGTGGAGTGCCCGGTCATCGCGGTCAGCCAGCTCAACCGCGGCCCCGAGCAGCGCACCGACAAGCGGCCCCAGCTGTCGGACCTGCGGGAGTCCGGCTGCCTGACCGCGGACACCACACTGCTGCGCGCCGACACCGGGGCGCCCGTGTCCTTCGGCGAGCTACTGCGCGACGGGCACGACGGTGTGCTGGTCTGGTCGCTGGACGAGCGGCGGCGACTCGTCCCGGCGCCGGTCACCGCGGTCTTCCCGTCCGGGGTCAAGCCCACCTACCGGCTGGTCCTGGAGACCGGGCGCACGGTCAAGGCGTCCGGCAACCACCCGTTCCTGACCCGCGCCGGCTGGCGCCGGCTGGACGCGCTGGCGCCGGGCTCGGCGGTCGCGGTGCCGCGGCGGGTGCCGGCCCCGATCGGCGGCGGACCCGGCTGGTCGCCGCGGCGCCTGCGCCTGCTGGCCGAAGCGCTGCGGTCCGCCGACGGGCCATCGGCCCTGCCGCCGTCGCTCTACGCCGCGACGGACGGCGAGGTCGGCGCGTTCCTGCGACACCTGTGGGCGGGCGAGGCGGCGCCCGTCGTGGGCCGTGGGGTGGCCGACGGCGTCCTGACGCTGCTGGCGCGGCTGGGCGTCGTGGCCGCAGTGGAGGCGGACCGACGCGACGGCGCGCCGGGGCCGGCGGCGGACCGGCGAGGCCGCGGACCGGGGCCGACGGCGTACCGGATCGTGCTGCCGCCCGGGGCCGCCGACCGGCTCCGGGCCGGCGAGCCCCGCCCGCCGGGCGAGGACGACGTGTACTGGGACCGGGTCGCCGCCGTCGAACCGCTCGGCGAACAGCCCGTCTACGACGCGACCGTGAAGGGCACCCACAATTTCGTCGCCGACGGCGTCATCGCGCACAACTCCATCGAGCAGGACGCCGACGTGGTGATCCTGCTGCACCGGGACGACTACTACGACAAGGAGTCCCCGCGGGCGGGCGAGGCGGACTTCATCGTGGCCAAGCACCGCAACGGCCCGACGGACACGGTCACCGTGGCGGCCCAGCTGCACCTGTCCCGCTTCGTGGACATGGCGATCTGAGCGCGACCGGCGTGCCGGCTCGCCGGCCGCCGGTGCCGCGGTGACCGCGTCCGCGTGGCGGGCCCGCTCAGTCGAACAGGTCGTGCAGGAAGCTCTTGTGCCGCTTGTGGCGGTAGTGCCCGTGGTAGCCGTAGTGGCCGCCGTACACCGGCTGCGGCGGATAGCCGTGCACGGGCGGCGGAGGCGGCACGTGCACCCCGGGGGCCTGCGGCGGCGGGGGCGGCGGCGGCACGTAGCCCCCGCCGCCGCAGGCCCCCGGGGTGCAC
>DATMJT010000019.1:0-9657 GCA_035553735.1 Pilimelia sp. | reverse complement strand
ATCTGGACGACCGGGCCGCGCTCAAGCAGACGGTGCGCTCGCCCAGCGGCACGCTGGAGATCCGCGGCGCGACCACCAACAACCTGCAGGACGTGGACGTCGACATCCCGCTCGGGACGCTGGTCGTGGTCACCGGAGTCGCCGGCTCCGGCAAGAGCTCGCTGATCCACGGCTCGATCCCGAAGGGCGCGGGGGTCGTCTCGGTGGACCAGACGGCCATCCGCGGGTCCCGGCGCAGCAACCCCGCCACCTACACCGGCCTGCTCGACCCGATCCGGGCCGTCTTCGCCAAGGCCAACGGCGTCAAGCCGGCCCTGTTCAGCGCCAACTCCGCCGGCGCCTGCCCGAACTGCAACGGCAACGGCGTCATCTACACCGACCTGGCGATGATGGCGGGCGTCGCGACCGTGTGCGAGGAGTGCGAGGGCAAGCGGTTCCAGGCCGCGGTGCTGGAGTACAAGCTCGGCGGCAGGGACATCAGCGAGGTGCTCGCGATGTCGGTCGCCGAGGCGGCACAGTTCTTCTCCGCCGGCGAGGCGAGGGCGCCGGCCGCCCACGCCATCCTCACCCGGATGGCCGATGCCGGGCTCGGGTACCTGAGCCTCGGCCAGCCGCTGACGACGCTCTCCGGCGGCGAGCGGCAGCGGCTCAAGCTGGCGATCCACATGGCCGAGAAGGGCGGCGTCTACG
This sequence comes from Pilimelia sp., assembly GCA_035553735.1. Lineage (GTDB taxonomy): Bacteria > Actinomycetota > Actinomycetes > Mycobacteriales > Micromonosporaceae > DATMJT01. The sequence continues at coordinate 8,967 of DATMJT010000019.1, read as the reverse complement.
TGCTGGTCGGCTCGTCGACGCCGGCAAGTCGGTGATCGTGATCGAGCACCACCTGGCGGTGATGGCGCGCGCTGACTGGATCATCGATGTCGGGCCCGGCGCGGGCCACGACGGCGGGAGGATCGTCTTCGAGGGCACACCCGCGGAGCTCGTCGCCGCCCGCGCGACCCTCACCGGACGGCATCTCGCCCGCTACGTGGCCGGTTAGCGCCGACGCCCGGCTTCACCACCGGCGGCGCCGGTGCGCCGGCATGCCCGTCCACGCGGTCTGGAACCCGACGGCCGGCGCGGTCTGGACGCCGCGGCGCCGCAGGCGCCACACCGGGCACCGGCACCGGCACCGGGCACCGGGCCAGACGCAACGGACGTTATCAATGTCACGGTCATGGGATTGACAGTTGTCTTGGGACGCCTGGGGGGCCGCCGGAGCATGGAATCCATGGGGATGGCCGCCGTACGGATCGGTTTGCTGGGCCCGCTCGAGGTGGCGGTGAACGACCGGCCGGTCGTCATCGCCGGCCAGCGGCGGCGGGTGGTGCTGGCGGCGCTCGCGCTGGCGGCCGGGCGGTCGGTGCGCGGCACCGTGCTGGCGGACCACCTGCGCTACGACGGTGATCGGAGCAGCGCCCGCCGCAGCCTGCAGACCACGGTCTCCCGGCTGCGGCAGGCGCTCGGCATCGACGTCATCGCGGGCTCGCCGGGCTTCTACCGGCTGGAGGTCGACCCGCTGGCCGTGGACGTGCACCGCTTCCGGGCGCTCACCGCGCCGGGGCGGCGCCCGGCCGACCCGGCGACCGAGCTGGGCGCCCTGGACGACGCGCTGGGGCTGTGGCGCGGCGAGCCGCTGTCCGACATCGACGCCCCGCTGCTGGTCGAGGAGCACCTGCCGAGCCTCATCGAGCAGTGGTTGGGGGCGGTGGAGCGGCGGGCGGACCTGATGCTCGCGGCCGGGCGGCACCGGGAGCTGCCGGCGCAGCTGCGGGAGCTGACCGCCCGGTATCCGCTGCGGGAGTCCCTGTGGCACCGGCTGATGGTGGCGCTGTACCGGTCCGGCCGCCAGGCGGAGGCGCTGACCGCGTACCAGCAGGTGCGTGAGATGCTCGCCGACCAGCTCGGCGTGGATCCCAGCGACGACCTCCAGCGGCTCCACGGTGGAGTGCTGACGCGCGACCGGGCCGCGTCCGGGTCGACCGCGGTGGGCTTCCCGGCGATGGCGTGGGCGCTGCGGCGCGCGGCGTCGGTCGGTGGACCGGGCGCCGGCGCGGGCGAGGCGCGGCAGGCTGCGGAGCCGGCACCGCCGGCCGCGGGACCCCGGCGGGCGGCGTCGGACGGCTGCGTGGCGCGCGCCCGGGCGGCGGGCCCGCCGGTCTGTGGCGCCGCCGACGACGCCTGACCCGTCTCGCCGGCCCCGCCCGGGCGCCTCGGCGGCGCGCCGCGGTCCGGCCGGGTCGGCCGGTGCACCCGGGTCGGACCGGCCGGGTCCGCGGCGCGCTCGGGATCGGCCCGCGCGGCCGTACCGGTGGGGGCCGGTCAGGCCGGCGCGGCCAGCCGGGCCCGGGCCCAGGCGGCCAGGCGGGGCGCCGTCGGATCCTCGGCCGGATCCGCGGCGTCCAGCTTCGCCAGCTCGGCGTCCAGCGCCGCGCTCGGCCCGGCGTCGACGAGCAGGAAAATTTCTGGGAAGGTCACCACGCCCGTGCCGAGCGGACGGCCCGGGTCCCGGTGCAGCGCCAGGAAGCGGTCCCGGTCCAGCAGGTCGGCCAGCAGCGGCAGCGCGGTCGCGGTGAGCGCGGCGGCCAGGCCGGCTCCGCAGGCGGCCACGCCGGCCGCCCCCCGCAGCCGCCAGCGGTCCGAGCCGTACGGGCCGGGCTCGTCGGCCAGCTCCGGCGGGGGCCGCAACCGGTCGCGCCACAGCCCGTGCTCGTGCCCGGGGCGCGCCAGCGGGGCGCCGAACAGCTCGCCCAGCCAGTCGGCGTACGAGGCCGGCACGGCGCCCAGGTTGACGTAGAAGTCCACCTGGTCACCGACGCTGCCGGCCGACGTCTGCAGGTGCACGATCGCCACGTCGCCGTGGGGCGCCCGGCGGGTGTACTCCCGACCCCGCCGCCGGTAGCCGGCGGCGGTCAGGACCGGCGTGATGTGGTCGCGCAGCATCAGGTCGAGCGGCTTCATGGCGGGCGGCTCCGAGGATCGGCGGTGCGTACCGGGTGTGAGGGTAGCCGTCGGGGCGGCCGGGCCCGGTGACCCGACCGCCCCGACGGCGGGTTGTCAGTTGCCGAACACCAGCGCCCCCAGGGCGGCCAGGCCGCCGCCCACGGCGACCACCGGCGAGCCGACGGTGGCCACGATGCCCACGCCGGCCACGATGGCCACGCCGGCCACCACGTCACCGGTGGAGATGCCGCTGGAGCTGCTGGCCCCGACCGGTTCGGGCACCCTCGGCGCGGGGACCGGCATCGGCGCGCACGTGGGCGACGACATGCCGGGGGCGCAGGGCACCCGGCCCGGCGGCGACGCGGTGGGCTCGGACGGCGTGGGGGTCCGGGTGGCCGGCGGCCTGTTGCCGGTGGTCTGCGGCGCCGGGACGGCCGGTGGGACGTTCGGCGGCTTCTCCTTCTCCCTCTCCTCCTCCTTCTTGCGGGAGGAGTAGAGCACCGCGCCCGGGTAGTCCTTGCCGCCGTCGTACACCTCGATGATCTCGGTGTGGCCCAGCCGGCTCTGGTAGACGAAGCTCCACCGGGCGCCGAGCTGCCAGCCGGACTGCACCTTGCGGTTACGCATCTGCGGCTGCAGGTGCGCCACGTAGTGGTCCACCTCGTCCTGGATCTGCTTCGGGGTGTACCCGTCGGACTTGACCTCCCAGATGTAGAAGTTGGTGCCGTCGTCGTACACGATGTCGGCCTTGCCGTTCATCGGCCCGCTCTTGGAGGCCCCGGGGATCGTGTACTCGACGGTGACCTTGCTCGGGTCACCGCCGCGCGCGGCGACCTGGGACTGGATCACTTTCTGGGTCTGCCGCACCACCGCGTTGTGCCGCAGCGTCTTGTCGGCCGCCCAGGCGCTGGTCTGCGCCTTCTTGATCGCCTGTTGCAGGGCCTTGATCAGCGCGTTGAGCACCGCGGCCAGGATCGAGTTGAAGAACAGGCCACTCGGGTCGCTGAAGGTGACCGGGCTGTTGTTGGCGTAGCCGTACCCCTGCATCTGCTGGGGGTCGGTGTGGTCGACCACCGGGTCGACCGAGATGAACCGCCCGATGGCCGGGTCGTACTCGCGGGCGCCCAGGTGCACCAGCCCGGTGGAGGAGTCCACCGTGCCGCCGACGAAGCCCCGCTCCCCCGGCAGCACGCCCGGGCTGCCGCGCGGCCCGCCGAACGGCGTCTGCCACCGCTGCCGCACCGCCAGGGTGTCGGCGTCGACGGCGATCTGCGCGGTGCCCTGGTGGTCGATCGCCAGCCAGGAGACGCCGGCGGTGGTGCGGACCGCGACGAGCTTGCCGCCGTGCTGGTAGTAGCGGGTGCCGGTCACGGCCCCCGTGGACGCGCTGCGCCGCAGCTCCTGGTCGCCGAGGTAGAGCGTGGTGCCGCTCGGATCCCGGCGCAGCAGCCGCTGCCCCTCGGCGTCGTACACGTACGCGGTGCGCTGCCCGCCCTCGGTGACGGAGTCGAGCTGCCCCTCCGGGGTCCACGCCAGCGTCTGGCTGCGGCCGCCGACGTCGCGGCCGACGGTGTTGCCGGCCGCGTCGTAGCGGTACTCGTCGGTGCCGGTGCCGCCCGCGCCGGAGCGGGCGACCGCCGTGACCGCATGCGGCCGCGGCTGGCCCGCCGCCGGGTAGGCGTAGTCGCGCACCGCGTCGCCGGTCGGGCCGTGCGCCACCTCCCGGGTCCGGTTGCCGACGGTGTCGAAGCGGAACGACTGCCAGTACGGCGCCGGCCCGCCCAGCGCGGCGACGTCCGGGTCGGCCGCGCAGTCCCCGGCCGGGGTCCACGCCTCGGTCAGCCGCCGGCGGTGGTCGTAGCGGAAGCACTGCCGGTCGGTGGCCCCGTCGGCGGGGCTGTCGGTCATCGACAGGACGTTGCCGACGTCGTCGTAGCGGTACGCGACGTCCGCCAGCGAGGGCCGCGGGATCTCGGCGTCCACGGTGTACCGGGTGAGCCGGCGGGTGTGGTCGTCGTAGAAGTACGACAGCCAGCCGCGCCTGGTGCCCTCGCCGAGCTGGATCCGCTGCGCCTCGCCGTAGCGGGTGTAGAGCGTCTCGCTCACGTAGACGGCGGTGCCGCCGGCGAGCCCGCCGGTGGTGCCCAGCGGCCGGCTGGCGTCGTCGTAGGTGTGGTTGATGCTCTCCGCCGGCAGGCCGCCGGCGGCCGGCAGCGCGACGCCCTTCGGGCTGCCGTCGTCGTTGTACTTGTGGACGGTGGTGTAGGTGCCGGCCAGGCCGCCCTCGGCGGGCGGGATGGTGACGCTGCTGACCACCGGCTGGTAGAGCGGCGAGTACGCGGTGATCCGGCGGGTGTACGCCTGGCCGTCGGCGTACCGGGTGGACGAGGCGGGCAGGCCCTTGCCGCCGGCCGCCGTGTCGTACGTCCACTCCGCCAGCGCGGGGCCGTCCGGCGAGCCGCGGTGGATCGCGGTGCGCCGGTTGAGGTCGTCGTACCGGTACGCCAGCGTGACGCCCCGCGCGTCGGTGGTGCGCACCGGTCGGCCGACCACGTCGTACTCGGTGGTCTGCGCGCCCTTGTCCGGGTCCACCGCCCGGGTCTGCCGGCCGCGCAGGTCGTATTCGTACCGCCAGCGGGCGCCGGCCGGGTCGGTGACGCCGGTCCGGTGCCCGGCCCGGTCGTAGGTGTAGGTGGTCTCGTCGTAGGCCCCGGTGGGCGCCCGGCCGCGGTACTGCCGCAGCGCGACGAGCTGGCCGCGGCCGTCGAGGATCCGGGTCACCCCGGAGGCCCCCTGTGGCGGGGTGACGTGCACCCGGTCACCGCCGTAGCGGGCGGTGGTGCGCCACTTCTCGACGCCGCCGCCGAGGAACACCGACGCGACCACCCGGCCGGCGCCGTCGTACTCGGTGCGGGTCGCCCCCGCCGTGTCGACGTCGCTGGCCAGCCACAGGTTGGTGTCCACGGCCCCGTCGGCCACGTACGGCTCCGTGGTGCGGAACACCCGGCCGTGCGAGTCGTACCGGGTGTCCACGATGAGCCGGCCGCCGCCGGCCGCGGGCCGCTGGGTCTGCCGGGCCCGGTACAGCCCGTCGTAGAGCGTCGTGGTGGTGGTGTAGATGCCGTTCGACCCGAGCACCTCGGCGGTGATGGCCGTCGGGGCGTCCCGCCGGACCAGGTAGGCGAAGCGCACGTTGCCGCCCTGGCCGGTCGCGCGGCTGCGGCTGGGCTTCCACATCTCGGTGGTGCGCCCCAGCGGGTCGTACGCGATCTCGGTGCGGCGGTTGTTGGCGTCCACCGCGGCCAGCGGCAGGCCCCACGCGGGCTCCAGCGTGGTCGTGCCGGTGAAGCCGGCCGGGTTGGTGGTGACCACCTGGGTCACCGGGCCGCCGGTGGCCGGGGTGTAGGCGGTGCGGTTCACCCGGCCCAGCGCGTCGGTCTCGGTCAGCAGCCGCCCGTGCGCGTCGTACGTCGCGCGCCGGTGCGGGTAGTACTCCGGCCCGGACGCCGGCCGCCGGTCCAGCCGCTCGTCGGCGGTGACGTCACCGCGCAGCGGCGCCGCCCCGAAGCCCTGCCCGTCGTAGGCCACCCGGGTGTCGGTGATGGCGTCGTCGGGGAACGTCGGGGTCGCCGCGCAGCGCACGCCCACGGTCTCGGTACGGGCCGGGAAGGCGATCAGCCACCGGTCGGTGTTGGGCACGTAGGTCGTGCGGGTGCACCGGTCGTCGGCCGCGGTCGCCACGTCGCCCTGGTCGTCGACGACCGTCGGCAGGCCGTGGTCGTCGTACGTGGTGTCGACCCGCTGCTCCCGCGGGCCGCCGGACTCCAGCGTGGTGAAGGTGCGCTGGCTGCCCGGGTGCACGGCGTACGCGGTGAACGGCCCGCGGGTGGCGGTCGGCCCGCGCCACACCGGCGCGGTGACCTCGCGCTCCAGCACGGCATCGGTGTCGCCGAGGTAGGTGGTCTGCTCGAAGCCGAACCCGGCCAGCCAGTCGTGGTCGGGCCGGCTGGCGCCGGTCGCGTCGGTGACGGTGACGGTGCGCGTGCCGGACGGCAGCTTGTCGCCGTGCATGCCGCGGTGGAACCGCTGCTCGACCCGGCTCACCGGCCCGGCCGGGTCGTCGGCCCGGCCGGTGCGCACCCGCACCCGGGCGAAGCCGCGGTACTCGTTCCACGACCGGCGGGCCGCCGGGGTGAACTCGGAGGTGTCGTAGTGCCAGGCCGCCCCGTCCAGGTATTCGTAGTTCACCACCTGCTCCGTGCTGCTGCCGAGCCGGTCGGACGTGGTGACCTGCGCGACGACGTACTTGTGGAACCAGTCGGTGCGCTCCGCGTGGCCGGTCCTGGCCCAGCGCACCGGGAAGCAGCGGCGGGTGTTGGTCTCCGGGTTGGCCGGCAGGTTTCCGGCGGCGCAGTCCGGCTCGGCGTACCGCACGGACGTGACGCCGCCGGACTCCGACACCACGCCGACCACCCGGAAGCGGTTGAGCGGGCCGACGCCGTCCACGGCGTACACCCGGTTGGGCATCCGGGCGCCCTCGAAGGTCACCGGCGGCACGGCGGCGGAGCCGCCGACCAGACCGGTGTGGGTGACGCCGCGCAGCCACAGCGCGGCCTTCTCGCCGTCGCCGGGGTCGGGGAAGGCGTGCTCCAGCTCCCAGCGGTCCACGTCGGACCAGCCGGTGTCGCGGCGCACCTGGGTGGTGACGGTGGCCAGCCGTCGGGTGGTGAAGAAGGTGGGGCTGTGCTTGCCCGGGCAGGTCGCGGCGGAGCAGGCGTCGCTCCACGGCACGTCCGGCCAGTTCTGCGGCTTGGCCGGCACGCAGTCGCTGCCCGGCACGCAGCGGTCGGCGGTGGTGAACTCGACCCGGGCGGTCGGCGCCGCCGGGTCACCGGCGCGCAGGCCGTACTCGATGCGCCGCAGGGTGCCGCCGCGCACGTAGCCCACCGCGGCGTCCTTCAGGTTGCGGCCGTAGCTGTTGGTCTCGGTGCTGTAGTGCAGCAGCATGGTGTTGCCGTGCCGGTCCACGACCCGGTCGAGGTTCCACCGGTACGCCTGCACGCACCACGACGCGTCGAAGGTCGCCGCGTGGCACGGCTCGGCGGCGTCGTCGCCGAACACCGGCACGGTCCAGGTGGAGGCGGCGTCGGACCGGGAGCCGAAGAAGTACTGCGTCCCGTCGACCGTGGTGATCCTCCAGTGCTCGCCGTCGTTGTCGCCGTTGCCGGCGCCGGTGAGCCGCTCCACCCGGGAGCCGTCGTCGGCCCTGGGCCGCCACCGGCCCGTTGCCGCGTCGCGGATCAGCGGCCCGCCGCCGCCGTTGTACGAGGCCGTGGCGTTGTCGCTGCGCCAGCACAGGTCCCCGGTCTTCGGGGCGGCGGTGCCGCCGTCGCCGTCGTCGGCGCAGCCGCCGTAGGTGCGCTCGATGAAGCCGGGCGACAGGTCCCAGCCGTCGCCCACCCAGGACGCCTGGTTGTTGGTCGCGCTGGTGCGCCCGTCTACCGCCGACGAGGCGTAGGACAGCGCCAGCTTCGGCGCCAGCCCGCCGGGGGCCGGCGGCACCCGCAGCGGGTACGACCAGGTGAAGTCGCCGCTCTGCGGGGAGACGTTCCAGGTCGCCGACGGCCCGAGCGAGGTGGCGGCGGAGGTGCCGGCGCCGTCCGGGGCCGTCGACCCGGCCGGCTGGTTGCCGGTCAGCGCCCGGGTGGTGGCCTCGTCGGCGCCCCGGCCGCCCATGGTCTGCTGGGTGACCGGGGTGGACGGCACGGTGGGCAGCGGCACGGTGGGCCCGCCGGCCCGGGCCGGCGCGGGCACGGCCACCGCGGCGGCGGTGACCACCAGGACGGCGGTCAGCGGGGCCGCGAGCGCGCGGCGGACCCGCGGCCGCGACCAGAGCTTCCAGCCCCGGCCCGGGCGGGCGGCGGTCCGGCCGGAGCCGGTGGTGGGACGGATGCGCATGACTCCCCCAGGACGACGGTGGTGCGACGACGGGTGGCGGCGGTGCCGGGCCGCGCGGTCGCGCGGCCCGGCAGTGGGCCGGGCCCGCTAGAGGGTGGGCAGGGCGGTCAGGACGTGGCCGAGCTGGCCGTCGACGGTGAACCCCTCGCAGGTGGACTGCCGCGAGACGAACCGCTCGCCGTTGATGCGGCAGGCGTAGATAGGCGCGCTGGCCAGCCCTGCGGGCGGTGAGGTCCAGACGTGGCCCATGTGGCCGAGCACCGTCTTGCCCTCGCAGCCGGGGTCGGTGGAGAGGAACTGGTCGGTGTCGGCCAGACAGCTGGTCAGCGGGGTGGTGCCGGGCTCGGCGGCCAGCGCCAGCCACCCGAACGAGCCCTCCCGGTAGTAGCTGGGCGGCACGCCGTCGACCGTGGTGACGTGCTCGGCGGTGAGGCGGCTGTTGTACCGGGCCAGCGCCGCGTACGCGCGGGCGTGGCCGAGCAGCACCTGCCGCGTCGCGCCCCCGCAGTCCACCCGGCGCGAGTCGAACCGGTCGCCGGCGGCCGCGCAGCGGTACAGCGGGACCGTCGGCACGCCGGCCGGGGCCTCGACGTACACCCGGCCCGTCTCGCCCAGCACCGTGCCGCCCTCGCAGTCGGCCTGCGCCGAGGTGAACAGGTCGCCGTCGGCCGCGCAGGAGTACAGCGGCCGGGTGCCCGGCGCCTCGGCCGGCACCGGGGCGCCCAGGGCGGCCTCGAACCGGTAGCCGGCCCGCACCGGCGCGGCGGTGCTGCCGGTGTAGCGGTCGCCGGCCGCGTTGACGAACCGGCCGAGCTGCCCGGCCACCGGCGCCGGCCAGCTCGCCCGGCGGGCCAGCTC